>NZ_JBEZYN010000014.1:0-236650 GCF_040638605.1 Streptomyces sp. NPDC026092 | reverse complement strand
CGACCTGGCGGCGCAGCTCAGCCCAGGTGATCGGACGCGGCTCATGTGTTTCGTCCACATGGAGCAGGGCCGTGTCGTGGGGGCGCTCGGTGGCGCCGCGCACCGGCGTTTCCCTTCGCGCACACCGACCCGCGCGCATTCGACGCGCGCACCTTCGCCTTCCGTATGCGTTCAGTCCGGCTGCCATACAGACCTGTCTGCTTGGCAGTTCACGACCGCCCGCGAACCGGCGAGAATCCCGACATCATTAAAGAGACACAGAGAAATCAAGCCCATTAACCGCACAAGGGTTGTCAGAAAAAACAGGCAGGGTTGTATGCTTTCGGGGTGGGGTAACCCCCTACCCCATCTTGCCCATGTGCGTCTCTTTGATTCAGCAGCCGTACAGGGGTCGTAGCGGGACTGAAGAGCAGGAAGCTGATGGAGAGACATCCCGAGCACACCCGTCAGGTACTCATCAGCGCCACGGCGGGTCTCATAGCCGACGGCCCGTTCACCGACGTCGGGCTCGTGAACATCTGCCGGGCGGCCGGGGTGAGCAGAGGCGCTCTCTATCACCACTTCGCCTCCATCGCGGAGTTGGTGGCGCGGGTGTACGACCAGGCGCGCGCACGCGTGGACGAACTGTTCGACGAGTCGTACAGGAAATCGAAATCCGCCTCGGAAGCGCCCGCGGAATTCAGTATCGCCCTGTGCGCGGCACTCCTCGACGAGGACCTGGTGCGCGCGGGCGTCCGGATCGGACCCGACGGTACGAACGCGCCGCCCCGGTTGCGCGAGCAGGCGTTGGCGAAGGTGCGCGAGCAGATCGTCGCGAACGGCCCCGCGGACCACGAGGAGGCCGAGGACATCCACGGCGTGGCCGACCTGGCGATGGTGATCACCGCCGGGCTCGAGTCACTCGGCCACACCGACGCCTACTGGTGGCAGCCGGAGACGACCCGGCGGATCTGGGACATGGTCAGCAGACCGGACGCGGCCTGATCCGTACGAAGGTCTCTAGAGCGCCGGGGCCGGTGTCGGGGACGGCGGGCGGTGGGCGAACCACTTCTGGTCGGCCTCCAGTTGGGCCGCGAGGGAGATCAGGAGTGGCTCGCTGCCCGCAGGGCCGAGGAGTTGGGCGCCGATCGGGAGGCCTTCGGGGGTGAAGCCGGCGGGGACGTTCACGCCCGGCCAGCCGAGGACGTTCCAGGGCCAGGCGTAGGGGCAGGCGGAGGCCATCGTCAGGTCCGTGCGCCAGGCCGGCATCGCGTCGAAGGTGCCGATCCGGGGCGGCGGCACGGCCGTCGTCGGGGCGAGCAGCACGTCGTACGTGTCGAAGAGCGCGCCGATCCTGCGGTGCTGCCGGGCCTCGCGGGCGCGGGCCGCGCGCAGGGCCCGCCCGGCGAGGCGGCGACCGCTGTCGGCCGCGCTGCGGGTGCGCGGGTCGAGCAGCTCGGGCTGGGGGTGGCGGTCGGCGTACTCCGCGATTCCGGCGGTCGCGCGCGGCAGGAAGCTCAGCCCGATGAGGCCGTAGCGCGGGCGCGCCTCCTCGACGGTGTGGCCGAGCCCGGTGAGCGCGTCGGCGAGATCGGCGACGGCGCGGCGTACGGAGCGGTCGAGCGGGTTGTACGTGGCGGTGAACGGCGCCCGCCAGGCGAGCGCGATCCGCAGCCGGCCGGGCTCGCGGCGGGCCGCCGCGGAGGCGTCGACGACGGTCGGCTGGAAGCGGTCGCCGGGATGCGGCCCGGCGACCGCGTCGAGGAGCAGGGCGGCGTCGCCGACGGTCCGGGCGAGCGGTCCGTTGACGGTGAGGCCCTGGAAGCAGTCGTCGTACGGGTGGACGGAGACCCGGCCGCGCTGCGGTTTGATGCCGACGAGGTGGGTCCAGGCGGCGGGTATGCGGATGGAGCCCGCGCCGTCGGAGCCGAGCGCGGCGGGCACGATCCCGGCGGCGACGGCGGCCGCGGAGCCGCCGGAGGACCCGCCGGGGGTGTGCCCGGTGTGCCACGGGTTGCGGGTGGCACCGAAGGCCGGGCCTTCGGTGAAGGGCCACTGGCCCAGTTCGCAGGAGTTGGTCTTGCCGACGATCACGGCGCCGGCGGCCTTGAGCCGTCGTACCGCCTCGCCGTCCTCGGTCGCGTCGGGGATGTCCCCGGCGCAGCCGAAGCGGGTGGGCAGTCCGGCGACGTCGGTGTCGTCCTTGACGGCCATCGGGACGCCGAGCAGCGGCAGCCGCTCCCCCGCGGCGAGCCTGCGGTCGGCCTCCGCCGCCTCGGCGAGGGCGGCCTCGGGCCGCGTGCAGCGGAAGGCGTTGAGGGTGGGTTGCGTGGCCGCGATGCGGTCGAGGGCCGCCTGTACGAGGGCGGTCGAGGTGACCGTACCCTCGGCCAACTGCCGCGCCTGCTCGGCCAGTCCGCTGTACTCGACCGTGCTCACGCCAGCCCCCTCGTCTCGACGGATGCCGTGACCCTACTGGAGAGTAGCCTCCTTGTCAGCAGGGTCACGGGCGCCCGCTGTCGGACCTCCGTCGTAGGCTGATCCCGCTGGTGGCGAGAGGAGGCCGAGGTGGCTGGGACAGGCGCGAACGGGACGACGGTCGCCGAGGTGATGGCCGAGCTGGCCGCGCTCGAGGACCCGAAGGCACGCGCGGTCAACGAGAAGCACGGCGACGATCACGGCGTGAACCTCGGAAAGCTGCGGGCGGTCGCGAAGCGGCTGAAGACGCAGCAGGAGCTCTCGCGCGAGCTCTGGGAGACGGACGACACGGCGGCGCGGCTGCTGGCGATCCTGATCAGCCGCCCGAAGGCGTTCGAACGGGACGAACTGGACATCATGCTGCGCGAGGCGCGCGCCCCCAAGGTGCACGACTGGCTCGTGAACTACGTGGTGAAGAAGAACCCGCACGCCGAGGAGCTGCGCGTCGCCTGGACCGCCGATCCGGACCCCGCGGTCGCGAGCGCCGGCTGGGCACTGACCTCCGAGCGCGTGGTGAAGAAACCGGCGGGCCTCGACCTCGCGGGCCTGCTCGACGTCATCGAGACGGAGATGAAGAACGCCCCGGACCGCCTCCAGTGGGCGATGAACACGTGCCTGGCCCAGATCGGCATCGAGCACCCCGAGTACCGCGGCCGCGCGATCGGCATCGGCGAGGAGCTGGAGGTGCTCAAGGACTACCCGACGTCTCCCGGCTGCACGTCTCCGTTCGCACCGGTGTGGATCAACGAAATGGTCCGCAGACAGGGCTAGGGCCTGTCGTTTGGATCATGCCGGGCTCGCGGGCCCTCAGCGGCGCAGTGCGTCGGCCGCTCTGCGTACCGTGCGGGCATCGCCGCGGTGGCCGTGTTTCCTCAGGCACCAGGCGAGCCAGGTGAGGGACTCCGCGAGGCTTGCGACGTCGTTGCTCGGGTGGTGGGGGCCGCGGGTGTCGAAGAGGAGGTCGACGGCCTCCATGGTGGGTGCGAGGACCTCGTCCTCGCGCTCGGCGCGGGCCAGCCGGAGGGCGAGGTTGGAGAGGGCGTGGATCGGCCCGTACACGTACTTCTCGGGGTCGTCCGCGCGCAGCCTGCGGTAGATCGCCACGACCTCGCGCGAGGAGCGCAGGGCGTCGTCGTGACGGCCGGTGTCGGTGAGGCGGATGCCGAGGTGGTTCATCGCCCGGGCGAGACCGGGCAGGTGGGTGGCGGGGTCGTCCTCGGCCAGCCGGCGGAAGAGGGCGACGGAGTCGTTGGCCGCGACGAGCGCGTCGGCGTGGCGGCCCAGGGCGGCGAGCCGGTTGCCGAGGCTGTCGAGGGCGTCGGCCAGGGGCGGTCGGATGCCCCCTGGGTTGGCCTTCAGGTACCGCCGGTAGAGGTGGACGGCCTCGTCGGCGGAGGCGAGGGCCTCGGCGTGGCGGCCGAGCCAGCCGCTGGTCAGGCCCTGGTTGTGCAGGGACCGGGCGAGGGCCAGGGCCACGTCCGTGGTCATGGTGGGCGTGGTACGGCACAGGACGACGGCGTCGCGCAGGGCCTCGGCGGCCAGGTCGAGGTTGCCGGCGGAGACGAGCCGTAGGGCCTGACCGTTCATGGCGTGCACGCGGTCGGGCCGGGAGGAGGTGGGGGTGGGGGTGGTCGAGTCCGACGACTGAGCGCGCCGGAATCGGCCCTCCGGCGTCACCGTGTACCCATACCTGCGTAACAGCGCCTCCATGAGCCGAAGCCGGCCGGGCTGGCTCGCGGTGATGGACCGGCGCAGGGCCACGAACTCGGCCACGTACGGGGCGGCTTCGGCCTCGCGGTCGAGTTGGTGCAGTTCGTGGATGAGGGCGAGGACCGTCGCGTAGTGCTCCCCCTGCGTCGCGAACGGCGCGACGGCGCGGAAGAGGTCGACGGCCTCGCGGAGGGTGACGACCGCCTCGTCCTTGCGCCCCATCTCGCCGAGCTTGATGCCCAGCTCCCCGAGCGCGGAGGCGAGGCCGTCCCGGTCGCCCGACCGGCGCCGGATCGCGACGCCTTCGCGGATCGACTCCAGGGCGTCGTGATGGCGCCCCAGCTCCGCGAGCTGGTTGCCGAGGTTGGTGAGCGACCAGGCGAGATCGGGCAGATGGGCGTCGGGCTCCCGCCGGGCGAGTTCACGCAGCAGACCGGTGGCCTCGCGTGCGAGGTCGTACGCCTCCGCCCGCCGACCGAGCAGCCCGAGAACGAGCGCGCGCCGACCGAGCGTGGCGGAAAGACCGGCGGTGTGCCCCTGGGGATCGAGCACGACGAGCTTCCGGAGGACCTCAACGGCTTCGCCGAGCACCTCGGCCGACTCCTCGAGCCGCTCGGGCAACTCGGCGAGCACCGAAGCGAGCCCGTGCAGACACACCGCGAGCCGCGGCAGATACCGCACCGGCTCGACCCGCGCGAGCCTCCTCAACTCGTCGGCCTCGCGCCGCGCTTCACGCAACGTACCTTCGTCGGGCATCCCGGAACTCTCCCCCGCCGTTCCCCAACTCCCCTACGTTTTACCTTCCCTGTCACGCCCGGCCGCCACCTCCGGTTCCGCGCGGCTCCGGGCTACGCGGACATCCAGCCAGGTGCCAGGACGGGGTCGTTCATCGCGGAGTTGTGGGGGAAATCTGGAAGAGCTCGTACGTGGCGACCGTCTCGAACCCCAGGCGCTCGTACACAGGGAAGCCGGCCGGGCTGGATTGGAGGGTGCCTACGGTCAGGCCGCGTGCGCGGCCGGCTTCCAGGGCCGCGACCGTGAGTGCGGCACCGATGCCCTGGCGGTGTTGGTCCTCGGTGGTCGTGACGACGTAGACGCCGGCCACGCCGTGTTACTTCACCGAGCCCGCCATCACCCCCTGGACGAAGTGCTTCTGGAAGGCGAAGAACACCACGAGCGGGACGACGAGCGACAGGAAGGCGCCCGGCGCCAGGACGCCGATGTTGCTGCCGAACTGCCGCATCTGGGACTGGAGCGCCACGGTCAGCGGCTGCGACTCGCTGTCGGCGAAGAGCAGCGCCACGAGCATGTCGTTCCACACCCAGAGGAACTGGAA
The DNA here is from genome assembly GCF_040638605.1 of Streptomyces sp. NPDC026092. Taxonomy (NCBI): domain Bacteria; kingdom Bacillati; phylum Actinomycetota; class Actinomycetes; order Kitasatosporales; family Streptomycetaceae; genus Streptomyces; species Streptomyces sp. NPDC026092. The sequence continues at coordinate 231,147 of NZ_JBEZYN010000014.1, read as the reverse complement.
GATCGCCAGGCTCGCGATGGCGGGCCGGCCGAGCGGCAGGATGAGGCGCAGGAAGATTCGCCACTCGCTGCCGCCGTCGAGCCGCGCCGCCTCCAGCATCTCCTTCGGGATCTCCGCGAAGTAGTTCCGCAACAGGAAGACGGCGAAGGGCAGGCCGTACGCCACGTGGAAGAGGATCACGCCCGCGACGGTGCCGAACAGCCCGACCGCGCCGAAGAGTTTGGCCACCGGCAGCAGGCCGATCTGGACCGGCACCACGAGCAGGCCGACGACCACCAGGAAGATCGCGTCCCGGCCGGGGAAGCTCAGCCAGGCGAAGGCGTATCCCGCGAGGGCCGCGATGCCGACGACGAGCACCGTCGTCGGCACGGCGATCAGGACCGTGTTCCAGAAGGCCTGGACGAGACCCGAATCCTCGAAGAGCGCGCGGTAGTTGTCGATCGACAGCTGGGCCGGGTCGATCAGCGAGGTCCACCAGCCGTTCGAGGCGTTGTCCTGCTCCGACCGCATCGAGGAGAGGAAGAGCCCGGCGAGCGGGGTGATCCAGACGAGGGCGACGAAGACCAGGAGGGCCTGGACGGCGGTGTTGCTCAGCCACCGCGTCGGACCGGTACGGCTCTTCGTGCCGCCGTGGCTCTCCGTACGGCTACGGCTCCGCACGCCGGTGCGGCTGCTGGTTCCGGTGTGGCTGCTCATGATCCGCCCTTCCGGAAGCGCCGGATGTTGAAGATCATCGCCGGGACGACGAGGGCGAGGAGCAGCACGCTGAGCGCGCTGCCGAGTCCCTGGTCGTTGCCGCCGCCGAAGGAGACCAGCCACATGCGCGTGGCGAGCACGTTGGCCTCCTCCTGCACGGGGCCGGGGGCGATGATGTAGACGAGGTCGAAGACCTTCATGACGTTGATGACGAGGGTCACGAAGACGACGGTGAGGACGGGGGCGAGCAGCGGGACCGTGATCTTGCGGAAGATCTGGCCCTCGGTCGCGCCGTCCACCCGGGCCGCTTCCAGGGCGTCGCGCGGGATGGCCGCGAGCCCGGCCCCGATCAGGACCATCGAGAACCCGGTCCAGACCCACAGGTAGGCGCCGATGATGGCCGGGGTGACCAGCGTCGGGCCGAGCCAGTCGACGCCGGCGTACCCGGCGGCGAAGTTGGACGCGGGAACCCGCAGCGTGTAGGTGTCGTCCCCGAGCCCGGCGAAGGTGAACGAGCCGTTGTCGCCGGTCTCCGCGGAGGCGACGACCGTGCCCGCGCGCAGCACCTCGACCGTCACGCCGGGAAGGCCGTTCTCCTTCGGGTCGATCTGCCCCTGCCGGCCACCCGCTCCCGGCGTGAAGTCCAGGTACACGGCGCCCGACAGGCTCCCCGCCGAAGGCTCCGGCATCCGCGCGGGCACCGCACCCTTGGGTACGGCCTCGGGCGCGATGCCGACGAACGGCAGGGCGATGTCGTCCCCGGGCCTGACCTCGACGGTCGTGTAGCCCGCGCCGGGGCTGCCGCTCAGCCCCTTGCCCTCACGCGCGCGTGCCGTCGGGTACGGGGAGGGTTCGTCGATCGCGTCGTGGACGCCGACGATCGCCGCGTTGAGCACGCCCCGGTCGGGGTTCTGCTCGTAGGCGAGGCGGAAGATGATGCCCGCGGCGAGGAAGGACACGGCCATGGGGAGGAAGAGCACGAGCTTGAACGCGGTGGCCCACCGCACCTTCTCGGTGAGGACGGCGAGGACGAGCCCGAGCCCGGTGAGGAGCACGGGCGCGACGACGACCCAGATCGCGCTGTTGCGGACGGCCTTGAGCGTGGCCGGGTCCTGGAACATCTCCAGGTAGTTGTCGGCGCCGACGAACCGGTCGCCGGTCGCGTCGAAGAGGCTGCGCCCGATCGAGAACACGACGGGGTAGACGACCAGGGCCCCGAGGAGCAGCAGGGCCGGGAGGACGAAGAGCGCGCCGAGGAGGCGCCTTCTGCGCAGGGCGCGGCGCCGCGGGTTGTCCGCGGCGCCCGCCTTCGGGGTGTGGGCCATGACGGGGCGGCCCTCAGTTCCCGTACGCCTTGGCCGCCTCGGCCTCCAGGGCCGCCGCGGTCGCCTTCGGGTTCGACGGGTCCCGCAGGAAGTCCTGGAGCAGCTTCCACTCGCCGGCGCCCTTGGTGCCGCCGAAGGCCGCGGGGGCCTGGTCGGACATGTCGAAGCGGACCGAGTCGCCCGCGGCGACGAGCGAGGCCGCGGTGGCCCGCGTGGTCGGGTCGCCGTACGCGTCGGGATCGACGTTCTTGTTCGGGGAGAGGAAGCCGCCGGCGCCGGCCCACACCTCGGCCGCCTCCGGGGTGGCGAGGAACTCGAGGAGCTTCATGCCGGCGTCGGCGTTCTTGGCGTCCTTGAGGACCACCGCCGCGTCGCCGCCGCTGACCACGGGCGCGGTGCCCGCGCCGACCGCCGGGAACGGGAAGAACTTGGCGTCCTCGCCGGGCTTCTTGCCGAACTCGTCCTTGGCGACGCCGCCGACGAAGTCGCCTTCGTAGACCATGCCGGCCTCGGGCTGCGGACCGAAGACCTTCTCCACGGAGCCCGGGAAGTCGGTCTGCAGGGCCCCCTGGGCTCCGCCGGCCACGAGCTGCTTGTCCTTGAAGACCTCGGCGAGCGTCGTGAGGGCCGCGACGACGCTCTCGTCCGTCCACTTGATCTTGTGCTGGGCGAGCTGGTCGTACTTCTCCGGTCCTGCCTGGGAGAGGTAGACGTTCTCGAACCAGTCGGTGAGCGTCCAGCCGTCCTCGCCGGCGACCGCGAAGGCGGGCCGGCCGGAGTCGGCGAGGGTCCGTCCCGCGGTGAGGAGCTCGGCCCAGGTCTTCGGCTCGTTCACGCCGGCCTGGGAGAGCGCCTCGGGGGCGTACCAGATGGTGGATTTGTGGGCGGCCTTGAAGTAGAGCCCGTAGTACTTCCCGTCGACCGTGCCGTAGTTCTTCCAGACGGGGGCGAGGCCCGCGGTGGCGGTGTCCGTGGTCTTCGGGGACAGGGGCGTGAGCCAGCCCTCCTTGGCGAACTGCTGGAGCACGCCGACCTGCGGGACGAGCACGACGTCGGGGGCGTTGCCGCCCTCGATCTTGCTGCCCACGAAGGTGGAGACGTTGTCGCCGGAGGGGACGAAGACGGTCTTGGCGCCGGTCTTGGCGCTGAACGCGTCGAGCACCTTCTTGAAGTTCTTCTGCTCGCTGCCGGTCCAGACTCCGGCGACGGTGACCGTCTTGCCGTCGAGTTCGCCGCCGCCGGAGGCGGGTTCGGCGTTCCCGCCACAGGCGGTGGCGGTGAGGGCCAGGGCCAGCACCGTGGAGGCGGTGGCGGTGGTACGGAGGGCTATGGCGGCGGATCGTCTCATGACGGTCCTTCCTTCCTTGGGGAGAGGGGCGGAGCAGGTCAGGAGGTGGGGGTGTCGACGGACCACCAGGCGGCGGTCGCGCCGGGGAGTTCACCGGGCGGGCAGGGTCCGCTCGCGAGGAGCGGCGCACCGGGCACGGGGGCGGGGACGGTCTCGGAACCGAAGTTCACGGCGCAGACCAGACCGTCCCCGCGGGCCATGGCGAGGACCTGGGGCGGCGCCTCCAGCCAGCGCAGCTCCCCCTCGCCCAACTGGGGCAGTCCGCGCCGCAGTTGGAGCCCGTCACGGTAGAGGTGCCAGAACGAGCGGGTGTCGGCGAGGGCGCGGTCGGTGGCGTACTCGGCGAACCACTCCGGCTGCGGCAGCCAGGGGCGCACATCGGCCGCGCCTTCGCTGAACCCGAACGGGGACGCCTGCCCCGACCAGGGCAGGGGGACGCGGCAGCCGTCCCGGATCCGCGCGCGACTGCCCGTGCGGTGGAAGATCGGGTCGGTCAGGACGTCGTCGGGCAGGTCGAGCACCTCGGGCAGTCCGAGCTCCTCACCCTGGTAGACGTACGCGGCGCCCGGCAGCGCCAGCATGAGGAGCGCGGCCGCGCGGGCCCGCGCGGAGCCCACGTGCTCGGCGCCGGGGCCGCCCGCGTACCGGGTGACGGTGCGGACCTGGTCGTGGTTGTTGAGGACCCAGGTGACCGTGGAGCCCGTACCGGCGATGTCGCGGAGGGCCTCGTCGATGACGGCCCGGAAGGCGTTGGCGTCCCAGGGGGCGCTGAGCAGGTCGAAGAAGAACGCCTGGTGCAGCTCGTCCTCCCGTACGTAGAGGGCGTGTTCGCGCGCGGTCGGCACGGACACCTCGCCCACGAGGAGCCGCTCGATGCCGTCGCGCGCGGTGTACTCCTCGCACACGGACCGCCAGCGGCGCCACACGTCGTGGACCTCGGGCTGGTTCCAGGCCAGCGGGTTGACCGAGTCGCGGGTGCGCTCGTCGGCCGTCGGGTCGTCGGAGTCCGGGAGCTCGGGGTGCTTGAAGAGGCCGGCGGCCACGTCGATGCGGAAGCCGTCCACGCCGCGGTCCAGCCAGAAGCGCAGTACCTGCTCGAAGTGGTCGCCCACGCGGGGGTCGCGCCAGTTGAGGTCCGGCTGTTCCGGGGTGAAGAGGTGGAGGTACCACTCGCCGGGGGTGCCGTCCGGTTCGGTGACGCGGCTCCAGGCGGGGCCGCCGAACATGGCGTGCCAGTTGTTCGGCGGCAGGTCGCCGTTCGGGCCGCGGCCCGGGGCGAAGTGGAACCGTGACCGGGCCCGGCTCCCCGGTCCGTCGGCCAGCGCCTTCCGGAACCAGCGGTGCTCGGTGGAGCAGTGGTTGGGGACGATGTCGATCAGCAGTTTGAGCCCGAGCCGGTGGGCCTGGGTCACCACGCGCTCGAACTCGGCAAGGTCGCCGTACACGGGGTCGACGTCCTGGTAGTCCGCGACGTCGTACCCGTGGTCGTGCTGGGGCGAGGGGTAGAACGGGCTCAGCCAGACGCCGTCGACGCCGAGCTTCCGCAGGTACGGAAGTCCGGCGCGGACGCCGGCGAGGTCTCCGACGCCGTCCCCCGTGCTGTCGAGGAAGCTGCGGACGTAGACCTGGTAGATCACCGCGTCCCGCCACCAGGGGGTGGCTGCGGAGCGGGGGTGGGAAGAGCGGCCGGCATCGGCCGCAAGAGTGCTGAGCATCTCGCGTCGACCTGTCTGCAGTGAAGGCGAGAGCACCCGATCGGGCCTCTGCTATGCATTCATGTTAAGTATCAGTGACGGCGCGATGTCAACGACGCTGCAGAACTTGCTTGTCGAAATGCGTTTTTGGGCAGGCTGTTTGAACCATGAGGTAGGACAAAGGGGAAGGCCACTACCCAACAAGCAGGTAGTGGCCCAGGGAGGAGCGTAGGGGGCGGCGCGGGAACCTCACGAGCCGCCCGAGATGGCACCCAGCTCGCGCGTCAGTCGCCGCACGGCTTCCTCGGGGGTCTCGCGGAGCGCCAGCACGTCCTGGCCGACCGCCTGGACGACCAGGCTGACCTGGCCGTACCGCGCGCTCTTGGGGCGGGGCACGGCCGCGAGCACGCTCTGCCGGAGGATCGGGAGGTACGGATGGGAGGCGACGAGGGCCGGGTCGTCGTAGAGCGAAGCCCGCACCGGTGGCAGCGCGCCCCGCGTGAGCACCTGGCGCTGCACCCGCTCGCTCGTCATGTACGCGAGGAAGTCGGCGGCCGTGGCGGCGCTCTTCGAACGGGCGGAGACGGCGAGGTTCGATCCGCCGAGCACGCTCGAACCCGGCCCGTCGAGACCGGGCAGCGGCACGGCGCCGAAGCGCCCGGCGACCTTCGATCCGGGGCCGTTGGCGTCGGAGTACACGTACGGCCAGTTCCGCAGGAAGAGCAGCCGGCCCTCCTCGAAGGCGGCCCGGGACTCCTCCTCCTTGTACCGCAGGGCCTCGGCGGGGATCCAGCCCTCGCGCAGCCCGTCCGCGAGGAACGCGAGCCCCGCCCGCGCCGCGTCCGAGTCGACCGCGACCCGAGTGCCGTCGTCGCGCAGGACGGTCCCGCCCGCCGACTGGATCGCCTCGGTCACGTTCACCGTCAGGCCCTCGTAGGGCAGGAACTGCCCCGCGTACCCCTCCAGGCCGTGCCGCGGCGCGAGCGTGCGGGCCTGGCGGGCGATCTCGGCCCAGGTCGTCGGCGGCTTCTCGCCGGCCGCGTCCAGAATGTCCTTGCGGTAGTACAGCAGCCCGGCATTGGTCACGTACGGGACGGCGTAGAGCCGCCCTTCGAAGGTGGCGGTGTCGACCACGGGACGCAGGAAGGCGTCCAGCTCGAACCGGTCGCGGTCCAGCGGGCTGATCAGACCGGCAGCGGCGAACTCCGAGGTCCAGGCCACGTCGAGGTTGAGCACGTCGAACCGGCTGCTGCCGGAGCGCAGTTCGCTGAGCATCTGCGCCCGCGTCTCGTCCGCCGAGTCCGGCAGCTCGACGAGGGTGACCCGCTCGCCCGGATGCTCCCGGTTCCAGTCGGCGACCAGGGGTCCGAGGTAAGTGGTGAGGTCGCCCGCCGTGACGAACGTCAGCGGGCCCCGGCCGCCGGCCGCCGGCTCACCGGCACCCTGCGCGACACCGGTGTACCCGGCCAGCACGATCGCCGCCGCGAGAATCCCCCTCCGTACGGCTCGCATCCACCGCATGGGCTCCTCCTGCACGTGGTCCCGGACGCGACGGGGACCATCGTGGCATATGTCGAGCCGGGGGAATCGGGGATACTGGGCCCCCAGATCACTTGGCCGTCGCCCGATCCACCGGTCACAGCTCCGCCATCGGGTGCCGGAACGACACAGAAGGGGGAGCGTGTGCGGCAGCAGTTGCTGGCACTCCTCACCCGGGGTCCTGCCCACGGTTACGAGCTCAAGCAGGGCCTTGAACAACTCCTCGGCTCCGCATACCCTCAGCCGAACGTCGGCCAGGTCTACGTGACCCTCGGGCGGCTGGAGAAGAGCGGTCTGATCAAGGGTGAGGATGTCGAACAGTCCGGTCGCCCCAACAAGCGGACGTACGAGCTGACGGACGCGGGACGCGACGCCGTCTCCGCGTGGTTCGAGGAGACCGCCGACGAGCCGAGGGTCCGCGACGAGTTCTTCATGAAGCTCGCGCTGGCTCCGTTGTCGGGGCTCGCCGACCCGATCACCTTGATCAACAAGCAGCGGCGCCAACACCTGAACACCATGCGCACCCTCTCCAAGCTCGCCGCGACCGAGGACCGCGGCAACAAGATCGCCCAACTCCTGATCGAGGGAGCCATGCTGCACCTGCAGGCCGACCTCGACTGGCTGGAGCGCTGTCAGGAGGAGCTGGAATGACCGGAGGTCCCGTCGCGGCGCCCCCACAGGAGACGATCGTCCACGCCGAGGGTCTGACCAAGACCCATCACGGCGACAGCGCCCCTGTCCAGGCGGTACGAGGCGTGGACCTGACCGTGCGGCCGGGTGAGTTCGTCGCGATCACCGGCCCGTCCGGGGCCGGGAAGTCCACCCTGCTGCACCTCGTCGGCGGCCTCGAACGGCCCGACAGCGGGCGCCTGTGGCTGGACGGAGAGCAGGTCGACGGCTACTCCGAGGCCCGCTGGGCGATGCTGCGGCGCCGCCACATCGGCATCGTCTTCCAGTTCTTCAACCTGGTCTCCAACCTCACCGTCGCCGACAACATCGAACTGCCGGCGCTCCTCGCCGGGGTCTCGCCCAAGTCGGCACGCAAGAGCAGAGCGGAACTCCTCGAAGAGCTGGGGCTCGAAGGCCGCGAACGGTCGATGCCGGGAGAGCTCTCCGGCGGCGAACAGCAGCGGGTCGCGCTCGCCCGCGCCCTGGTCAACAACCCCGCGCTGCTGCTCGCCGACGAGCCCGCGGGAAGCCTCGACAGCAAGGGCACCCGCGACGTCGCGCGGCTGCTCTCCCGCTTCCACGCGCGCGGCCAGAGCATCCTCATGGTCACCCACGACGCCCGGATGGCCAGCGCCGCCGACCGGGTCATCAGCTTCTTCGACGGCCAGGTCGCCGACGACGCGGCCCTCGGCGACGGCGGCACCGCACGGCCGGGAGTCTCCGGCGTGCTCGAACTGCGAGACTGAGGCGGTGCGTCGTGCGGGCCATTCTGCGGTGGGCTCACTCCGACCTGCGCGCCCATCGCGGCGAGGCCCTGTTCGCGGTCCTCGCCAGCGCCGGCGTGATCGCCTCGCTCCTGCTGTCCGGGGCGCTCCTCAGCTACGCCGTCAACCCCTGGCAGCGGGTCTTCAACCAGTCCGAGGGCGCGCACATCTGGCTGCACACCCGGGGTGACCTCGACGCCTCCTCGGTCGCCTCGCTCGCCTCCCTCGACGAGGTCGCCGGGGTGTCCGGCCCCTTCCGTACGACCGAGACCACCGTCGAGGTGGCGGGCGCGCGGGCACGGGTCGTCCTGCGGGGCGCGGGCCCCCAGGCGCCCACCGTGGCCCGCCCCCTCATCACCGAGGGCGGCTGGCTGGAGTCGGCGCCCACCGGCGCCGGCCCGGGCGAGATCGTCCTGGAGAGCGGGCTCGCGCGGGCCCTGTGGGCCGATCCCGGCGAGACGGTGACGGTCACCGGCGCGGACGGCGCACCGCTCGCCCTGCGCATCGCGGGTATCGCGGAGAGCGCCGAACCTCTCTACCGGGCCGGCCAGGGAGCGGGCGTGGCCTGGGTGCTGCCGGGGGCGCTCGACCGGGTGGCCTCGGCCGGTACGAGTACGGGTACGGGTACGGGTACGGGTCAGGCGGCCTCGACCTCGGCCGGTAGGGGTACAGGGACGGGTCAGGCGGCCTCGACCTCGGCCGGTACGGGACAGAGTGTCGGGCTGCGGCTCAAGGACCCCGACGACACCGACTACGTCGTCCAGCGAGCCGTGACCCTGCTGGGCGCGCACCGGGTCGACCGGGTGACGAACTGGCAGGAGGCCAAGGCCGATGTGGGCGGCGACGACCGGATGCTCGGCCAGATGTTCGCCGCCTTCGGCCTGGCCGCCCTCTTCGCGGCGGCGGTCGCCGTCTCCGGCGCGGTCAGGGCGCGCGTACGGAGCCAGCTGAAGGACATCGCCGTCCTGAAGGCCATCGGCTTCACCCCGGGCCAGGTGACGCGCGGGTTCCTCGTCCAGCACCTGGGCTTCGCGGTCCTCGGCGCCGGGCTCGGCACGGTCGCGACCCTGACGCTCGGCCGCTGGATACCGGGCCGGATCGGCGAGGCCGTGGTCCTCTGGCCCGAGCTGCCCGGACACCGGGCGATCGTGGCAGGACTGCCCGTCGCCGCCGTCCTCCTCATCGGCACGGCCACCGGGCTCGCCGCCTGGCGGGCCGGCCGCGTCCCGCCCGTCCCCGCCGCCAGGTCGGCGCTCCTCACCGCCGCCCCACTCACCCGCCTCGGCCGCCGCGCCATCGCCCTGCGCCTGTCGCCGGCCCTGGTCCTCGGCTGGCGCTCCGCGTTCTCCGGCCGCGGCCGCAGCCTGGTGCCGATATCCCGGCTCGCGCTCCCCGTGGCCCTGATGACCGTGGCCCTCGTCGCCTGGTCGACCCTGGACCAGTTCGGCAGCGACCCCGCCCGGATGGGCCGCGCCGCCGCCCTGACCGTACGCGCCGAGAAGCCGGGTCCGGCCGACGATCCGGCTCTCGCACGGGCCCTCGCCCAGGTCCCGGGCGTCGAAGACAGCTTCCCGGGCGCGGAGTTCGTCGCGCTCGTCCCCGGCCAGACCGGGACGATCACCCTGCGCGGCCTGGGCAGCCAGGAGCGACCGTACCCGCACAGCGTCGTCGAGGGCCGGGCGCCGTCCGGCCCGGACGAGGCGGTCGCCGGGCAGGGGCTGCTCGACCTCCTCGGCGTCCGGGTCGGGGAGTGGGTCCGGATGACGGTCGAGGGCCGCCCGCAGATCCTGCACGTCGTGGGCCGCAGCGTCGAACCCGAGCAGGGCGGCCGCGTGATCTCCACCTCGCTCGACAGCCTCAGGGAGGGCGACCCGGCGATGCAGGCGCGCTTCCACGCCCTCGTCCTGAGCCCGGGTGCCGACCCGAGGGAGGTGGCGGCCGCCGTCTCCGGAACCGTCGACGGCGCCCTGGAGATACGGGAGACCCCCACCCCCGCGGATCGCCTCGACACCCCGCGCGGAGTCATCGCGGCGCTCATCGCCGTCCTCGGTTTCATCGCTCTCGTCGAGCTGCTCACGCTGATCAGTTCCGGCGTACGGGCCCGGATCCGCGACCTCCTCGCGATGAAGGCCATCGGCCTCACCCCCCGCCAGATCGGCGCCGTCATCGTCACGGCGGCGGCGCTCACCACCCTGGTCGCGGCCCTTCTGGGCACGATCGTCGGAGCGGCGCTCGGGAGGTGGCTCGTCGACGCGGAGGGCCGCTCCAGCGGCATCGGCTCGGGCATCGCCCACGTCCCCTCGCCGGTCGTCCTGGCGACCCTGGTCGCCGCGGCGACGGCGGTCGGCGCGGCCGCCGCCCTGGCGCCCGCCGTGAAGACGGCCCGCCGCCGCCTCATCGACTCGGCGAGCGAGACGCTGTAGGGGACTCACTCCACGCGCGGCAGCTCCAGGACGAAGGCGGTGGCGCCCGGCTGGCTGCGCAGGGTCAGGGTCCCGCCATGCGCGGTCACCAGGGAGCGGGCCACCGCGAGGCCGAGGCCGCTGCCGCCGTTGTCGCGGCTGCGGGCCTTGTCGACGCGGTAGAAGCGGTCGAAGATCCGGCCGTGGTCGGCGACCGGTATGCCGGGCCCCGTGTCGGCCACGACCACCCGGAGGACCTCCGCCGTCACGTCCACCGTCACCGACACGGACGTCCCCTCCGTTGTGTGGACGGCCGCGTTGGTGAGCAGGTTGTCGAGGACCTGGCGGATGCGGACCGGGTCGAGGCTCAGGGGCAACGGCCCGGACCCGGCGTCGAGGGTGAGCGGATGGCCGGGGTGGGCGGCCCGGAAGGCGTCGGCGGCCTGCCGGACGAGGTCCGCCAGATCGTACGGTTCAAGCCGCAGCGGCGTGTCCACCTCGGCGGCGTCGAGCCGGGCGAGCAGCAGCAGGTCGTCGAGGAGGACGCCCATGCGGGCGGCCTCGGAGCGGAGCCGGGCGAGGTGCCGGTCGCGCTCCTCGGGGACGTTGGCGGCGGCGTACTGGAACAGGTCCGCGTAGCCGCGCACCGACATCAGCGGGGTGCGCAGTTCGTGCGAGGCGTCGGCGACGAAGAGGCGCAGCCGCTGCTCGGCCTCGGCGCGCACGGCGAGCGAGTCGTCGATGTGCTCCAGCATCGTGTTGAAGGCGGTCCGCAACTCCTCGACCTCGGGTCCGCCGCCGGCGCGGTCGGCGCGCAGCGGCAGCCGGGCCGCCGATTCGCTGAGGTCGTGCGAGGCGATGCCGTGGGCGGTGTGCGCCATGTCGCTGAGGGGTTTCAGGCCGCGGCGCAGCAGGATCCGCCCGAAGACGACGAGGGCGAGCAGGGCGACCGTGAACGCGATCACCTGGACCGTGATCAGCTGCTCCATGGTGTCCTCGATCTCCGCCATCGGGGCGGCGCTGACCAGGACGACTCCGGGCACGACCTCGCAGGCCCGCAGCCGGTAGGCGCCCTTCCCGTCGACGTACGTGGTGCTCGTCATGTCACCGGTGGCGTCGGCGCGCGCCTGGGCGAGGGCGGTGAACCCCGCGGTGTCGTCGGGCACGTCGGCGGGCCTGCGCAGCGCGGCCGTACCGTCGCTGACGTCGTACACGGCCGTGTACCAGCCGTAGTACGGCTGTCGCTTGACCGTGCCGTGCTGGGCGGCGTCCTTGGCCTGGACGTTCTGCACCAGCTTCAGCTGGGCGACCTGCTGGTGGCCGAGGTAGTCGCGCATGTACGCGGTCAGGCTCGTGCCGACGACGGCGAACGCCACGAGCGACAGCACGCCGAGGCCGAGCGCGAGCCGGGTTCCGAGGCGGAGTCGGCGGTACGTGTCGCGCAGCCGCGGCCTGCTCATGCGGCGGCCTCCCGCACCACGTAGCCGAAGCCGCGCACGGTGTGGATCAGGGGGCTGCCGGTGGCGTCGAGCTTGCGGCGCAGCCGGCTGACGACCAGCTCGACGACGTTCGAGCGGCCACCGAAGCCGTACTCCCACACGTGGTCGAGGATCTGCGCCTTGGTGAGCACGGTCGGGGACTTGCGCATGAGGTAGCGCAGCACCTCGTACTCGGTCGGGGTGAGCGTCAACCGGTCGTCCCCGCGCCGTACTTCACGTGTGTCCTCGTCCATCGTCAGATCGGCGACGCGCAGGACGGACCGCTCGTATTCCGGCCCGGAACTGCGCCGCAGCACGGTGCGCAGCCGGGCCATCAACTCCTCCACGGCGAACGGCTTGACCAGGTAGTCGTCGCCGCCGCGGGTCAGTCCCGCGACCCGGTCGGCGACGGTGTCGCGCGCGGTGAGGAAGACCACGGGCACCATCGTCCCGGCCGCGCGCAGCCCGTCGAGCACGCCGAAGCCGTCGATGTCGGGCAGCATCAGGTCCAGGACGACGATGTCGGGGGCGAAGTCGGCGGCAAGGCGCAGCGCGTCCCGGCCCGAGTTGGCCGTGGCGGCGTCCCAGCCCTCGTAGCGGGCGACCGTCGCGACGAGGTCGGCGATCGGCGGATCGTCTTCCACCACCAGCACACGTATCTTCTCCACCCGCCCATCTTGCGCCACGCGCGCGGCGGCGCAACCCCCGTCGATCAGGGCCGGGGCACTTCGATACGGAGTTGAAAGTCTCCTGACAGGGGATCGACAGGTACCTGCGGCCAAGCTCTCTCCAACGGGTCGACCGACGCGACCCGCTCGACCGACACAAGCCGTTCGGCCAACTCGACGCACTCGATACCGGAGGTTCCGGCCCGTGACCGCTGCTGTCCCCGCGACGTCCGCGCCGCCGTCCCCGACGCCGGCCCCGCCCGATCCCCGCTCCGGCCCGCGCCCCCGGGTGGTGGCCCGCACCGGCCTGTACGCCCTGCTCGCCGCGAACGCGGCGGTCGTCGCGTACTTCTTCTCCCAGGCGGGCTTCGCGTCCAACGCGCTGATCGTCCTCGGCCGCCTCTTCGGCCTCTACGGCGCCCTGTTCATGGCCTTCCAGCTGCTGCTGGTCGCCCGGCTGCCGTGGTTCGACCGCCGCATCGGCATGGACCGGCTCACGTCCTGGCACCGCGTGACCGGCTTCGGGCTGCTGTGGACGCTGGTCGGACACGGCGTCTTCATCGCCTTCGGCTACGCCGAGTCGTCCTCGCTCGGCCCGGTCGACCAGCTGATCGACCTCGCCGAGACCACCGAGGGCGTGCTCCGCGCGATCGTCGCGATGGTCCTCATCCTGGTCGTCGGCGGGGCCTCGGCCCGCTGGGCGCGGCGCCGACTCGCGTACGAGACCTGGCACTTCATCCACGTGTACACCTATGTCGCGGTGGTCCTCGCCTTCACGCACCAGGTAGCGGCCGGCACCACGTTCACGACCTCACCGGCGGCCACCGCGTACTGGTACGGCCTGTGGGGCTGCGCGCTCGGCGCCGTGTTCGTCGGCCGCGTCGCCCTTCCGCTGCGGCGGAACCTGCGGCACAAGCTGCGGGTGTCGGCGGTCGTGCCCGAGTCCGACCACGTCGTCTCCGTCTACCTGACGGGCCGCGACCTGGACCGGCTCCCCGCCCGCGCCGGCCAGTTCTTCCTGTGGCGGTTCCTGACGAAGGACCGCTGGTGGCAGGCGAACCCGTACTCCCTGTCGGCCGCCCCCGACGGCACCCACCTGCGGCTGACCGTGAAGGCGTCCGGCGCGGGCTCCGCCTCCCTGCGCCACCTTCAGCCGGGCACCCGGGTCTTCGCCGAGGGCCCCTACGGCGCCTTCACCACCCTCCACCGCACCCGCCCGGACGCCCTGCTGATCGCGGGCGGAGTCGGCATCACCCCGATCCGCGCGCTCCTGGAGGAGCTGCACGGCCACGCCGTGCTCGTCTACCGCGTCTCCGCCCCGCAGGACGCGGTCCTCTACGGCGAACTGCGGGAGCTGGCCGCCGCCAAGGGCGCGGAGCTGCATCTGATCAGTGGCCCGCCGACCCCCGACCCGCTGGCGCCGGACGCGCTGTCCGCACTCGTCCCCGACCTCGCCGAGCGCGACGTCTACGTCTGCGGCCCGCCCGGCATGACCGGCGCCGTGCTGCGCAGCCTGCGCACCCTGGGCGTACCCAAGCGGCAGGTCCACTTCGAACGCTTCAGCCTGGCCGGCTGACCGGCGACACAGCAGACACAGAGGAACCTCACGTGAAACGAGCACTCCCCGCCCTGGTCCTGTCCGTCGCGGCCCTGATCCCGGTCTGGTTGTACACACCGGGGATCGCCACCACCTCCGAGCAGCCGCCCCCCACCCCGGCGGAGGCACTCCCCGCACCCACCCCCTCCTCGACCTCGACCACTCCCCCGAAGTCCTCGCCGACGGCGCCCTCCACCACTCAGGTGATAGCCGGTTCGACGGTCCCGACCGAGAAGGGCGAGGTCCAGGTCGAGGTGACGCTGACGGCAGGCCGGATCACCGCGGTACGCGCCCTCAAAGCGCCCCCGCACCCGCAGACCACGTCGGCTCTGCCGAAGCTGGTCGAGTCGACCCTGGAAGCGCAGAGCGCCGACATCGACGCGGTCACGGGGGCGACGATCACCAGCGACGGCTACAAGGAATCCCTCCAGGCCGCCCTCGACCGGAAGAGCGCCTGACGTGAACCGGGTCGAGCACGTCATGGGCCTGCCGGTCTCCCTGCGCGTCGACGACGCGTACGTCCCCGAGGGGGCCGCGGACGCGGTCTTCGCGTGGCTGCGCGAAGTCGACGCACGGTTCAGCCCGTTCAAGCCGGACAGCGAGGTGTCCCGCCTGGACCGGGGCGAGCTGAGCACCGCCGAGATCAGCCCGGACCTCGCCCATGTCCTGGAGCTGTCGGAGCAGTACCGCAAGGAGAGCGGTGGCGCCTTCGACGTACGGATCCCGGGCCGGGGGCTCGACCCGTGCGCCGTCGTCAAGGGCTGGTCGGTGCAGCGCGCCGCCGAGCTGCTGTCGGCGGCCGGGGTACGGCGGTTCTGCCTGAACGCCGGCGGCGACGTGGTCGCGGCCGGCGGCCCCTGGCGGGTGGGCATACGCCACCCCGAGCAGGCCGACCGGCTCTGCGCGGTCCTGGACCTGACCGACGCGGCGGTCGCCACTTCCGGCCACTACGAACGCGGCGCCCACATCCTCGACGCCCGCATCGGCCGCCCCGCCACCGGCCTCCTCTCCCTCACCGTCGTCGCCCCCACCCTCACGGAGGCGGACGCGACGGCGACGGCGGCGTTCGCCCTCGGCACGGACGGCATCGCCTGGGCCGCGGCCCGCCCCCACTGCGAGGTCTTCGCCGTCGACACGACGGGCAAGGTCGTGCGTACACCGGGGCTGCCCACTGCACGCGCCGATGGGCTTACGGCGGTCAGGAGTTGACGGTGGGCTCGTTCGCGGCCGGCGGCAGCTCGGTGAGGAAGGCGCGGATCTCGTCGGCCTCGGGGACGGCGAGGGCGGTGTAGAGGTCGAGGGCCTGTCGGGCGTGGTCGTGGGCGAGGTCGATGTGGCCGAGGTCGCGGTGGACGTGGGCCAGGCCGTCGTGGGCGCGGGCCTGCTCGGGGCGGTAGCTGAACTCGCGGGCGAGGGTCAAGGCGGTGTCGTGTTCGGCGGCGGCCGTGGTGAGGTCGCCCATGGAACGGGCGGCTTCCGCGAGGGCGTTGAGCGACTCGGCCTCGTCCCCGGGGAAGTCGAACTTCCGGCTGAGCTCCAGGGCCTGGTGGTGATGGCGCCGGGCCTCGTCGTGGCGGCCCTGTCGTCGGTACAGCAGGCCGATGTTGTTCTGCACGACGGTCTCGCCGATGCGGGATCCCACCTCGCGGTACGCGTCCAGCGACTGCCGATGGTGCTCGTGGGCTTCCTCGTAGGCTCCTCGGCGTCCGTGGACGATGCCGAGGTCGGTCAGGCACCTGGCCTGGCCCACGCGGTCGCCGAGCTCCCGGAAGAGCCCGAGGGCCTGCGCGCTGTGGTCGTGGGCCTGGTCGAATTCTCGCCGCCGCCTGGAGACGTTGCCGAGGGCGTGCAGTGCGGCGGCCGCGGTGCCCTGGTCGCCGGTCTCGCGCGCGAGGTCCAGGGCGTTCCGGTAGTGCTCGGCCGCCTGCTCGTAGGCGCCGTGCCACCAGAAGTGCACCTGGCCGAGATCGATGAGCGTACGGGCTTCGGCGGCTTTGTCGCCGCTCCGGCGGGCGGCTCGCAGTGCCAGGTCGCCGAGGGCGAGCGCGTCGGCCTGGTGGGCGTGGCCGAGCAGGTAGCGGTGCAGGGTGGCGGCCAGTTGGCCGGCGTGCGGGAGCCGGTCGTGCTCGGCCGCGTAGTGGCCGGTCGCCAGGAGGTTCGCGCGTTCGGTGTTCAGCCAGGTGATCGCCTCGGCCTCGTCCCGCGGGAGCCAGGTCGGGGTGTCCGGGGCGGGGATGCGTGGCCTGCGGTTCTTGCCCTCGGGGTAGAGGTGGTCGATGGCCGCGCTCGCGGTGTGGAGATAGTGGCGGAACAGCCGGCCGAGGGCCTCGCTCCGGTCGTCGGCGGACTCCTGGGCGGCGGCGGTGGCAAGGGCGTGCTCGCGCAGCAGGTCGTGGAAGGTGTAGCGGCCCAGCTGATGCTGGGTCAGGACGTGGGCGTCCAGGAGGTCTTCGAGGAGCATCTCGGCATCGTCCAGCGGGAGGTCGGCCAGCGCGGAGGCCGCCTCGGGGCTGATGTCACGACCCGGCTGGAGCCCCAGGAGCCGGAACATGCGCTGCTGATCCGGAGTCAGCTGCTCGTACGACAGCGTGAACGCGGCCGCCACTCCTCGCTCCGACGTGGCCAGTTCGGAGAGCCTGCGGCGCTGGTCGCGGAGCCGGTCGGCCAGGTACGCGACGGTCCAGCGGGGCCGGTGGTGCAGGCGGGCGGCGGCGATGCGGACGGCCAGCGGCAGGAATCCGCACAACTGCAGGACATCGAGGACGGCGAGGGGTTCGGCGACCGCCCGTTCGCCGACGATCGCCGTGAACAGCTCCACGGCGTCCGCGGCGGGCAGTACGTCCAGGGACAGGGCGTGGGCCCCGTCCAGGTCGGTCAGCCGGCGACGGCTGGTGATCAGGACGAGGGCTCGGGAGGTTCCGGGCAACAACGGGCGTACCTGGTCGGCGCCGAGGGCGTTGTCGAGCACGGCGAGGACGCGTCGGCCGGCGAGTTCGGACCGCCACAGCGCGGCGCGATCGGCGACCGACGCGGGTATCTGCTGGGCGGGCAGGCCGAGTTGCCCCAGGAGGAGTTCGAGCGCGGCACCGGCGTCGAGCGGCGCCTGGCCCGCGGTGTGCGCCTGCAGGTCGACGAAGAGCTGTCCGTCCGGGAACTGTTCCGCGAGGCGGTGCCCCAGGTGGACCGCGAGCGTCGTCTTGCCGACCCCGGCCATCCCGTCGATGGCCGAGATCGTCACGACGCCGCCGTTGTTGCCCGACCACAGGCGGATCAGCCCGTCGAGCTCGCCTTCGCGTCCGGTGAAGTCCGGGACGTCGTACGGCAGGAAGTTGATCCCCTGCGGCTTCGCCGGCGGCGGCTCGGTGACCGGCGGCCGTAGATCGGGGGCGTCCCGGAGGATGTCCTGTTCGAGCTTGCTGAACGCGTGGCCGGGGTCGAGGCCCTGCTGTTCGGCGAGGGTGGCCCGGAAGGTTCTCGCCGCCTCCAGCGCGTCGGTCTGGCGTCCGGCGCGGTGGAGGGCGAGCATCAGCTGGCAGCAGAGCCGTTCCCGCAAGGGGTGGGCCGCCGTGTGGACGGACAGTTCGTCGATGAGGTCCTCGTGCCGGCCCCTGGCCAGTTCCAGCTCGGCCAGGCGCTCGACGGCGGTCAGCCGCTGCCCGGTCAGACGCGCTCGGGCGCCCTCGGCGTAGTGGGCGGTGATGCCGGCCAGCGGCTCGCCCTGCCACAGGGCCAGCGCGGCACGTATCTGGTCCGCGAAGTCCGCGGAGTCGGCGGAGTCCGCCATGTCCCCAGCGCCCCCCGGGGCGTCGGAGCCGGCCGGGGCCTTGGCGACCAGGCCGGTGAACTCGTCCAGATCGAGCTGCCCCGGCTCGGGAGTGATCACGTACCCGGCGGGCCGCGTGGCCAGCATCCCGTCGGCTCCCGAAGCGCGCAGCATCCGCCGGATCGCCGCGATCGTGGTCTGGATCTGCGCGCGGGCGGAGTCCGGCGGCAGCGGCCCCCACATGGCGTCGATCAGGCGATCCGTACTGATCACGACCCCGGCATGCAGCAGCAGATAGGCGAGCACGGCGCGATGCCGGGGCGCCAGGCCGGGCGCGTCCGAACCGGGTGCCACGGCCTCCACCGGGCCGAGGATCGTGAACCGCATGCCGTCACTCCAGGGGTCGCCGGCTCGTGCATCGAGGAAGCATCGGGAATGTATCAAGATCGACCTGCATGGTTACCGGCATGTCACTCCACACCGTCGAACCGGAGATCGCGACCGGTGAGTCCGCGGCTCTGTTCACCGCCACCCACCAGGCCCTGGGGGTCGTCCCCAACCTGGCCAGGGTGATGGCCAACAGCCCGGCCGTACTGAAGGGGTACGTGGACCTCCTCACCACCCTGAACACGGAGGGGACCCTGTCGGCGGCCGTGCGCGAGAGCATCGCGCTGCTGGTGGCGCAGGAGAACGGCTCCGACTACTGCCTGTCCGTGCACGCGTTCCGCGGGACCAGGACGGCCGGGCTGAGTACGACGGAGGCCACCCTGGCGCGCCGGGGCAAGGCCGACGACCCCTGGGCCGCCGCCGTCCTGGACCTGGCCGCCGTGGTGGTCCGTGACCGCGGAACCGTCGCCGACGAGCAGCTGGCCGCGGCCCGCCGCGCGGGCCTGTCGGACGGGCAGATCGTCGAGGTCGTCGCCCATGTCGCGCTCAACGTGTTCACCAACTACCTCGCGGCGGCCGCCCGTGTCGCCATCGACTGGCCGCTCGTACGCCACACCGACTGAAGGAACCATCACCTTGCTCACATCGATACAGATCAACCAGCTCCACGGCGTTTCGGCCGCCGAGGCTCACGCCTGGCACCAGGTCGTCGTGGCCTCGATGGCCCACGACCTGCCCGGAGTGCCGACCCCCGACCCCGGACAGATCCACGCCCAGCTCACCGGGCCCGCCCTGGGCAGCCACCGGCTGACCTGGCTGGCCACGGGCGCGGACGGCACCACGGTCGGCGTCGCCGCCCTGCGGGTGTTCACCTCGCCCGGCCAGGAGCACCTGGCCGAACTGGAACTCCACGTCGACCCCGCACACCGCCGCCTGGGAACGGGCTCCCTCCTGCTGGAGGCGGTCGTGGCGGCCTGCCGCACCGAGAACCGGCGCAGCCTGATCACGACGGCCCCGGCCGACGGCCCGGGCGAAGCCTTCGGCGCACGGCGGGGCTTCCGCCGCGCCCTGACCCTGAACCACCTCATGCTGCGCCTCGACGAGCCGGCCCGGGCCGAACTGCTCCGGTACGCCGATGCCGAGCACCCCGGCTACCGGCTGACCTGCTGGACCGGGACGGTTCCCGACGGCCTCGCCGACGCCTTCGCCGCGGCCAAGAACGCCATGAACGACATGCCCGTCGGTGACCTGGACTACGGCAGCGTGGCCTGGGACGCGGACCGCGTCCGCGCCATGGCCAAGGTGGTCGCCGACCGCGGGGACACGCTGCTGACCCTCGCGGCCGTCCACGACGACGGCACCATGGCCGGCTACACCGAGATCCTGCTCCCGCAGGGCGCCGGGCCGCGCGCCCAGCAGTACGACACGGCGGTGGTTCCCGAACACCGCGGCCACGGGCTCGGGTTGTGGGTCAAGGCCGCCATGGTGCGCCGGCTGGGCGCCGAGCACCCCGACGTCGTCGAGATCGAGACGGACAACGCCGACGACAACGTCCACATGCTGGCGGTCAACGACCGGCTGGGGTTCCGTGCCTACCGCCGTACGCGCGAGTTCCAGCTCGACGTGCCCACGACCTGATCCGTATCAACCTCCACCTCCTCATCCACCTGGAAGCGAGAAGCACTTGCGCAAGCTGATCTACTACATCTCCGCCACCCTGGACGGCTTCATCGCAGGACCCGAGGGCCAGTACGACTTCCTCCCCTTCGACGGGGAGGAAGCGGAGGCGATCCTGACGGACTTCCCCGAGACCATGCCCACACCCGCACGTGCGCCGTTCGGCGTCGCCGACCGGGCCGCCCAGCGGTTCGACACCGTCATCATGGGCCGCGCGACCTACGACCCGGGCCTGAAGGCCGGGCTCACCAGCCCGTACGCCCACCTGACGCAGTACGTCGTCTCCCGCACGCTCGTCAGCCCCGATCCGGCGGTGACCGTCGTCGACGACCCGGTCCCGCTCGTCCGAGAGCTCAAGGAGCAGGACAGCGGCCTGGACATCTGGCTGTGCGGCGGCGGCAAGCTGGCGGCCGTCCTGCGCGACGAGATCGACGAACTGATCATCAAGCGCCACCCGATCTTCCTCGGCTCCGGCATCCCCCTGTTCGACGGCCCGTTCACTCCGACGAGGTTCGCGCCGGTCGGCACGCGATCCTTCAACTCCGGGTTCTCCCTCACTCACTTCGCGAAGGTGCAGTCATGAACGTCTCCTCCTCCACCCTCTCCCTGACCGTCGCCGACGTGGACGCCTCCCGCGCGTTCCTGTGCACCCACCTCGGCTACGAAGTGGCCATGGCCGACGACGGATTCGCGTCCCTGACCCGCGGGGACGCCGCCGTCGATGTCGTCCTGCTCCGCGCGGGTACGGAGGTCCTCCCGCCCGAGCAGCGCGACCAGCGCGCGGCCGGTCTGATCCTGGCGCTCACCGTCACCGACCTCGCGGCGGAGGAGGCCCGGCTGCGCGCGGCGGGCGCCCCCATCACCATGCCGCTGCGTGAAGAGCCGTGGGGCGAGCGGCTGTTCCAGATGACCGACCCGAACGGTGTCGTCGTCCAGCTCGTCGAATGGGCGGCGTGACCACGGGGCCGCAGCCACAGAATCCACGGAATCCGAGTAAGAAACCACAGAAGCAGGAGATTCACGAAGTGCGAGTGCTGTTGTCGACGTATGGGTCGCGTGGGGACGTCGAGCCGCTGGTGGGGCTCGCGGTGCGGTTGCGGGAGCTCGGTGCGGAGGTGCGGGTGTGCGCGCCGCCGGACGAGGACTTCACGGAGCGGCTCGCCGGGGTGGGCGTGTCCGTGGTGGGTGTCGGGCAGTCGGCGCGCGCGCTGACGACCGCGGCTCCGCCGCCGTCGAAGGCCAATCTGCCGCAGCGCGCGGCTGAACTGATCGCCAGTCAGATGCGGGTGATGCCCGCGGCGGCCGAGGGGTGCGACGTTCTGATGGCGACGGGCGCGATGCCGGCCATCGCCGGGGCGCGGTCGGTGGCCGAGAAGCTGGGCATCGGCTATGTGTCCGCGATCTTCCAGCAGTTGACGCTGCCGTCGCCGCACCGCCCGCCGCTTGCCTACCCCGGGCGGCCGTTCCCGCCGGAGGTGACCGACAACCGGGCCCTGTGGGAGCTGGACGCGCAGAGCATCGACGCGCTGTTCGGTGAGGCGCTGAACACCAACCGGGCGTCGATCGGCCTGCCCCCGGTGCGCAACGTCCGCGACTACGGCTTCGGCGACCGGCCGTGGCTGGCGACGGACCCGGTGCTCGACCCGTGGGTGGAGACGCCGGACCTCGACGTCGTACAGACCGGCGCGTGGACGCTGCCCGACGAGCGGCCGCTCCCGGCGGACCTGGTGGCCTTCCTGGAGGCCGGCGCGCCGCCGGTGTACGTCGGGTTCGGCAGCATGGCCGTACGTGCGGGTGAGGAGGCGGCCCGGGTGGCCATCGAGGCGGTCCGCGCGCAGGGCCGCCGGGTGCTCGTCGGGCGCGGCTGGGCGGAACTGGGCCTGATCGACGACCGGGACGACTGCTTCGCCGTCGGCGAGGTCAACCACCAGCGGTTGTTCGGCCGTGTGGCCGCCGTCGTGCACCACGGCGGTGCGGGTACGACGACGACGGCCGCCCGGGCGGGCGCTCCGCAGGTGGTGGTGCCCCAGCTGGCGGACCAGCCGTACTGGGCCGCCCGCGTGGCCGACCTGGGCATCGGCGCGGCACACGACGGCCCGACCCCGACGTTCGAGTCCTTGTCGGCGGCGCTGAGGACGGCCCTGGACCCAGAGACAGAGGCACGGGCGAAGGCCGTGGCCGCCAGGGTCCACACCGACGGTGCGATGCGGGCGGCAAGGCTGCTCCTCGACACCGCCGGCTGAAGAACTCCCCCCCCCCACTACGGAAAGAATGGAGAAACACGATATGCGTGTGCTGTTGATGGCGTACGGATCCCGCGGCGACATCGCGCCGCTGGCGGGGTTGGCGGCGCAGTTGCGGACCCTCGGCGCGGAGGTGCGCGTGTGCGCGCCGCCGGACGAGGAGTTCGCGGAGCTGCTTGCCGGTGTCGGCGCGGAGCTGGTGCCCTTCGGGCGGGACGTACGGGCGCTGCGGACGGGGGCTCCGCCGTCGGACGCGGCCGCGTTCGCGGCCGAGCTGGTCGCCGCGCACTTCGACACGGTCGGCACGGCGGCCGAGGGGTGTGACGTGCTGGTGGCGAGCGGTCTGATGCCGGCCGGCGCGCGCTCGGTGGCCGAGAGGCTGGGCATCCGGTACGTGTACGTGGGCTTCCACCCGTTCGAGATGCCCTCCGCGCACTACCTCCCTTCAGGGCGGCCCGGCCCGCCGCCTCCTGCCGACATGACGGACAACCAGGCCCTGTGGGACTTCGACGCCCAGAAGGTCGACGCCCTCTACCTCCAACCCCTCAACGCCCACCGCGCGGCGATCGGCCTCGCACCCGTGGACAACGTCCGCGACCACGTCTTCACCGAACGGCCGTGGCTGGCGGTCGACCCGGTCCTCGGCCCGTGGCAGCACCTGACCAACCTCGACCCCGTGCAGACCGGCGCGTGGATCCTGCCCGACGAACGCCCCCTGCCCGCCGACCTGGAGGCGTTCCTGGACGCCGGCACGCCACCGGTGTACGTCGGCTTCGGCAGCATGCCCATGAGTACGGCGACGGACATCGCCCGGACCAGCGTCGAGGCGGCCCGCGCGCAGGGCCGACGCGTGCTCGTCTCCCGCGGCTGGGCAGACCTGGGTCTGGTGGACGACGCGGAGGACTGCTTCGCGGTCGGCGACGTCAACCACCAGGCCCTGTTCCGCCGGGTCGCCGCCGTCGTACACCACGGCGGCGCGGGCACGACGACCACGGCCGCCCGAGCGGGCGCACCGCAGGTGGTGGTCCCCCAGTTCGTGGACCAGCCGCACTGGGCCGCGCGCGTGGCCGAGTTGGGGATCGGCGCGGCGCACGACGGCCCGACCCCGACCTTCGAATCCCTGTCGGAGGCACTGAGGACGGCCCTGACCCCGGAGACGGAAGCGAGGGCGAAGGAAGTGGCAGCCACGCTCCGCACGGACGGGGCGGAGGTGGCCGCGAAGCTGCTCCTCGACACGGGCGGCCACGCCGCGATGAGCCGCGAACAGATCTCCATGATCGCCCACACCGACCACCCGATAAAGTCCCCGCTCGCCGACGACTCGGTCACCCGTCTGCTCGCACACGGCCTCCCTCGGGGCGACGAGCGCGTGCTCGACCTCGGCTGCGGGACTGCGGAATGGCTGCTGCGCGCCCTGAAGACCCACCCGCATGTACGAGCCGAAGGCGTCGACGTCTCCGAGCTCTCTCTGACCCAGGCCCGCGAGGCGGCGACCGATCGCGGAGTGGGCGACCGCCTGACCCTCCACCACCAAGAGGCGGCGGACTTCACGTCCACGCACCCGTACGACCTGGTGATCAGCGTCGGCGCGGCCCACGCCTTCGGCGGCCTCCTCCCCACCCTCGCGGCGGCCCGCGAGCACCTGGCCCCCGGCGGCCGCGTGCTGATCGGCGAGTCGTTCTGGGACCGCACCCCTTCGCCGGCGGCGGTCGAGATGTTCGGCGACCTCGCGGACCTGGCGACCACGATGGACCAGGTCGTCGCCGACGGCTGGGCCCCCGTCCACGGCCACGTCAGCACCCGCGCCGAACTGGACGCCTACGAGTGGTCCTGCTGGGGCTCCCTGGCCTCCTGGGCCCTGGACCACCCCACCGACCCGGCCGCCGCCCAGGCCCTGGAGACGGCGAACGCCCAGCGTTCGCAGTGGCTGCACGGCTACCGGGACAGCTTCGGCTTCCTCTGCCTGGTCCTGCGCCGGGCATAGGGGCGCGGGTCGGGCCGGGACACCAGCGTCGAGGATGCCCGCCCGGCGGGCCGGTCTCGGGGATCCTGACAGGGACCGAAGTCCGTTCCGCACCCCGGGAGGTGTGTCGTCGACAGATCCGCCTCCGCGCTGCTGGGCGTGTACAAGGGGTTCGGCGCCGAGGCCGTCGCCGCGACGGTACGGCACGAGGGACTTCTGGGCCGGCCCGTCGAGATCGGCAACGACTATCTGCCGCACGGGAGTTGGAAGGAGTTCGACCCGGCGACGATGTGCCGGTATCAGCTCGATCCGTGGCGCACGTGGCGGGACGAACGCCCGGGCTCGGCGTTCGTGTACGGCATTCCGCCGCTGGTCGACGGATTCGGCGGTGCGTTCGCGCGGGGGGTGGCGGGCGAGTTCGACGCCGCGTACGGGCGGGCGGCACGGGCGATGGTGGAGTCGGGGCACGGCGACGCGGTCGTCCGGCTCGGATGGGAGCCGAACAACCGGGCCATCGGCCCGTGGCAGGCGACGGACGACCCGGCCGGCTACGCGGCTCTGTTCCGGCACGTCGTCGACGTGTTCCGCGCGACACCAGGGGCGTGCTTCACGTTCGAGTTGTCGAGCTCGCTCGGAGTGCAGCCAGGACGGCGGCTGCGCGCCTTCGCCGACTACTACCCGGGGGACGGGTACGTCGACTGGCTGGGCATGAACGCCTATGACCTCAAGTGGGGCGCCGCGACGGTGTCCCCGGCCGACCGCTGGGCCTGGATCCGGTCGCAGGAGTCGGGCCTCGACGCACACGTGGCCTTCGTCCGTGCGCGCGGGAAGCGCAATGTGTGCTCCGAGTGGGGTCTGTACCGCCGCGGGGACGCGTTCGCGGGCGGCGGGGACAACGCGTACTTCGTCGATCGGATGGTCGAGTACTTCTCCTGGGGCGAGGTCGCGTACCAGTCGTACTTCGACCACGACTGGGGCGGCGGCACCCTGACGGACTTCCCCGGGGCGCGGGCCGCGTACGTGGGGTGGTTCCGGTGACCACGCACGGGCGACGCACCTGGGCGGAGCCGCGTCTTTCGAACTCACGCACCAAGGTCACATGTGCGCATGCGCCGGTCGTCGATCGGGCATACGCGACCCGACCTCACACATGCGTGTGACCCGGACGGATTACGCCGTTCGAAAGCGGGATGAGCCCCGAACTGGGCGGTGACCCGGTGCGCTGCCCCGCATGACAGCCGCCGAACAGCCCAGCCCTCGAATTGCCTCCGCAAAAATCACAACACATGCCCATATTCTCGTCCTACCTTCCGAGGGCGCTCCGCTTGTCGGCTCGTCCGGTCATCTGCCATTCACCTGTCCGTGCAAGCGGGGCGTGAGGCCATTCCGCTTCTCATTCCTGGAGAAACACATGCGCGTTGCCGTAACCGGTGGCGGTGGTTTCCTTGGGTCACACTTGTGCGAGGCGCTCCTGCGGCGCGGCGACTCAGTGGTGTGCCTGGACAATTTCTCGACCGGCGACCCCGCGAACATCGCACATCTCCGGTCCAACCCGGCCTTCGACTTCCAGCACGCCGACGTGAGCGTGTCCATGGAGGTCGCGGGCCGCATCGACGCCGTCGCCCACCTGGCGTCCCCCGCCTCCCCACCCGACTACCTGCGTCAGCCGCTGGAGACCCTCGCCGTCGGCAGCCGCGGCACCGAGAACGCGCTGCGTCTGGCGCTGCGCCACGACGCCCGTTTCATCCTCGCGTCGACGAGCGAGATCTACGGCGATCCCCTGGTCCACCCGCAGGAGGAGGCGTACTGGGGCAACGTCAACTCCATCGGCCCGCGCAGCGTCTACGACGAAGCAAAACGATACGCCGAGGCGGTCTCCGCCGCTTACCGCCGCACGCACCACCTCAATGTCGGCATCGCACGGATCTTCAACACCTACGGCCCGCGGATGCGCCCGCACGACGGCCGTGTGGTGTCCAGCTTCATCACCCAGGCCCTGACCGGGGAACCGCTCACCATCTACGGCGACGGCAAGCAGACCCGCAGCTTCTGCTTCGTGGACGACCTGATCCGCGGTCTCGTCGCGCTCCTCGACTCGTCCGAAATGGGCCCGTTCAACCTCGGCAATCCGGTCGAGCGCACCGTCTCCGAGCTCGCCGAGATCGTGCTGACCATGACCGGCTCGTCCTCCGAGGTGAAGTACCACCCGCTGCCGGTCGACGACCCGGTCCGCCGCCGCCCCGTGATCGACCGCGCCCGCGACGTGCTGGGCTGGGAGCCGGAGGTCGACATCACCGAGGGCCTGCGCCGGACCGTCGCGTACTTCAGCGCCCGCCCGGACCGGCTCGGCGCGTCTGCCGCGGCGATCCGCGGCGGCCAGGGCGAGACGGTCCCGCTGGACGCGGTCAAGGCCGTGATCACCACGCCGCAGACGATCCCCGGCCCGCAGGCCGCGGCCACCGGCGTGGCGTCCGGCTCGCCCGCGTCGGGGAGCTGATCCGCGCCGCGGCCGAACGGTCCGCCGGCCCGGCCGCGGCGCGCCCCCGACGCCCGCTCTCTCCCCTGCCCCACGGCCCGAATCGAACCGCCCGGAGAACTCGCTGTCATGACGTCGTTGGAGCAAGGTCCCGCGCTCGGGACCGGCACCGCCCAGGATCCCCCCGTCCTCGCCCCCGCCCCGGGTTCACCGGACGAATGGGCAGCGCTGGGGGACGAGATCAAGGCCCTCTCGAACGGCTCGGTGGCCTCCATCGGCCCGGACGGACCCGTCCTGGCGATGCCTCGGCACAACTTCGAGACCCGCCCGAGCAGCTTCGTGCGGGCGTTCTCCCGGGGCGACCGCTTCCTGGTCGCCCTGCTCTCCCTGGGCTGGGCGGCCTGCCTGGTCTGGTTCTGGACGTGGTGGCTCGAGCCGTCCCACCGGATCGGCTGGCTCGGCCTCGTCGTCAACAGCGCCCTGCTGCTCTACCTGGCCTACCTGCCGGTGCACTTCCTGGTCGCGCTGATCCGGATGCGGCGCTTCGACCCGGCCGTCGAGGTGCCGGTCCTGCGCACCGCGTTCGTCGTCACCCGCGCCCCGTCCGAGCACTGGGACATCGCCCGGGCGACCCTGGACGCGATGCTCGGCCAGGAGTTCCCCCACGCCTACGACGTGTGGCTGTGCGACGAGGACCCCAGTGACGAGATCCTCGCCTGGTGCCGCGCCCACGGCGTCGGCGTCTCGTGCCGGCGCGGCCGTGCCGACTACCACCGGGCCGACTGGCCGCGGCGGACCCGGTGCAAGGAGGGCAACCTCGCCTTCTTCTACGACCACTGGGGGTACGAGCGCTACGACGTCGTCGCCCAGCTCGACTGCGACCACGTGCCGCACCCCCGCTACCTCGCCGAGGTGGTCCGCCCCTTCGCTGACCCGGCCATCGGCTACGTCGCCGCCCCCAGCGTCTGTGACGCCAACGCCGATCAGTCCTGGGCGGCCCGCGGTCGGCTTCAGCGCGAGGCCCTCTTCCACGGCCCCGTGCAGCTCGGCTACTCCGCCGGCCTCGCTCCCCTGTGCATCGGCTCCCATTACGCCGTCCGCACCAGGGCGCTGCGGGACATCGGCGGCCTCGGCCCCGAGCTCGCCGAGGACTTCTCGACCTCCTTCCTGCTCAACTCGGCCGGATGGCAGGGCGCGTTCGCGATCGACGCGGAGGCACACGGCGACGGTCCGATCACGTTCGGCGCGATGATCACCCAGGAGTTCCAGTGGTCGCGCAGCCTGGCGGTGATGTTCTTCGGGATGCTGCCACGCCACCTGAGCCGTATGCCCGGCAAGCTGCGCCTTCGGTTCTCCTGCGCGCTCCTCTACTACCCGCTGCTCGCCCTGACGACCACGCTCGGCATCCTGTTGCCGCCGATCGCGGCGCTCACCGGCACCCCGTGGATCAACGTCAACTACTTCGAGTTCCTGGCCCGCTTCTGGACCATGTCCGTCTGGCTGATGCTGCTCACCCTGCTCTGCCGGCGGCGCGGTCTGCTGCGCCCCAAGGACTCCCCTGTCGTCAGCTGGGAGATCTGGCTCTTCGGTCTCGCCCGCTGGCCGTATGTCGCCTGGGGCGTCGGCGCGGCCCTGATGCAGAAGCTGCGGCCCCGTCCGATCACCTTCAAGGTCACACCGAAGGAGCGCGACGGTCTCGAGCGGCTTCCGCTGCGCGCCGTGGCCCCCTACCTGCTGATCACCACGGGCCTGTCGAGCGCCGCTGTGGTCGGCCAGTTCACCGGTCCCGCCGTGGGCTACGTCTTCCTCTGCATCCTCGGCGCCTTCTCGTACACGGCGGTGACGCTCGCCATCGGTGTGCTGCACATCGGCGAGACGGCACGCGCCGCGGGCGTCCGGCGCCACCGGGCGCTACGGACCGCCGCCGCCCCGCTGTCGGCCGGGCTGCTCTCCCTGGTGCCCCTGGCGCTCGCCGTCGTCGTCTTCCCCACCTACCTCGCCGGCTTCTACGCCTGGTGACGGCCCTCGCGGCCGATCGAGAAATGAGGTCCCCCGTGCCCCGAACGGTCCTGGTCACCGGCGGCGCCGGTTTCATCGGCAGCCACACCTGTGTCGAGCTCCTCCGCTCCGGCCACGAGGTCGTCGTCCTCGACGACCACTCCAACAGCTCCCCCGAGGCCCTCGAACGCGTCGTGAAGATCGCGGGGCGTCCTTTCGCCGCGACCCACATCGCGGACGTGCGTGACCGGCGGTCCCTGGACACCGTCTTCGCGAGCCACCGGATCGACTCGGTCATCCACTTCGCGGCGAAGAAGGCCGTCGGCGAGTCGGTGCGGATCCCGCTCACGTACTACGACATCAACGTCGGCGGGACCACCGCCCTGGTCTCGGCCATGCACGACCACGGAGTGCACCGGCTGGTGTTCTCGTCCTCCTGCTCGATCTACGGCGACGCGACGACCGTCCCGCTGACCGAGGACTCCCCGGCCTCGCCGACCAACCCGTACGCCACCACCAAGTGGACCTGCGAGCAGGTCCTCGCGGACCTGTGCCGGCACGTGCCCGAACTGCGCGTGTTGGCACTGCGGTACTTCAACCCGGCCGGCGCCCACCACACCGGGCTGCTCGGCGAGGACCCGCGCGGCGTGCCGAACAACATCGTGCCGTTCCTCTCCCAGATCGCCGTGGGCCGCCGCGACGAGCTGAACGTCTTCGGCGACGACTACCCGACGCCCGACGGCACCGGGGTGCGGGACTACATCCACGTCGTCGACGTCGCCGAGGGGCACGCCGTGGCCCTCGACCACATCGACGACGAGCCCGGCATGCGGGTCTTCAACCTCGGCACCGGGCGCGGCGCCTCCGTCCTGGAGCTCGTGCACGCCTTCGAGAAGGCGTCGGGGCGGCCGATCCCGCACCGGATCACCGGGCGTCGGCCCGGCGATGTCGCGGAGCTCGTCGCCGATCCGGCGAAGGTCGCCGCGGCCTGGGGCTGGAGCGCGCGGCGCGACCTGGACGAGATGTGCCGCGACGCGTGGAAGTTCCAGGAGCAGAACCCGTACGGCTACACACCCTGACCTGTTCCACCCCGTCCCCTCCCCCCACCTCCGCACCCAGACAGGAGAACAGCGCATGCGGTTGACCGTCATCGGTACGGGATACCTCGGAGCTGTGCACGCCGCGTGCATGGCCAGCATCGGACACGATGTCCTCGGCGTCGACGTCGACGCCGAGAAGATCACGGCCCTTGCCGAGGGCAGACCACCCTTCTACGAACCGGGTTTGGACGACGTCCTGACCCGGGCACTCGCCACCGGACGCCTGCGCTTCGGTACCAGCCTGCGCGAGGCGGCGCTGCACGGCGAGGTCCACTTCGTCTGTGTGGGCACCCCACAGCAGGCCGGCTCCCAGGCGGCCGACCTGCGGTACGTGGACGCCGTCGTCGACGGGCTCGCTCCGCACCTGCCCGCGTCGTGTCTGGTGGTCGGCAAGTCCACCGTCCCGGTGGGCACGACCGCACGTCTGACCAGCCGCATCGCCAGTCTCACGCCGACGGGTGTGCGGGCGGACGTGGCGTGGAATCCCGAGTTCCTGCGCGAGGGCTTCGCGGTCGAGGACACGCTGCGGCCGGACCGGCTCGTCGTGGGCGTCACCAGCCGGAAGGCCGACGCGACGTTGCGCCGGGTGTACGCCCCGATGCTGGAGGCGGGAGTCCCGTACATCAGCACCGACCCGAACACGGCCGAGCTGGTGAAGGTCGCGGCCAACTCCTTCCTCGCCACGAAGATCTCGTTCATCAACGCGATGGCCGAGGTCTGCGACGCCGCGGACGCGGACGTGGTCACGCTCGCCGACGCCCTCGGTCACGACACCCGGATCGGCCGGCGGTTCCTGAACGCCGGTCTGGGCTTCGGCGGAGGCTGCCTGCCCAAGGACATCCGGGCGTTCACCGCCCGCGCGCGGGAACTCGGAGTCGGTCCCGCGGTGGAGTTCCTCGACCAGGTCGACGAGATCAACCAACGCCAGCGGACCCGGACGGTCGCGCTCGCCCGTCAGATGGTCGGCGGCGATCTGACCCGCCGCCGGGTGACCGTCCTGGGTGCCACGTTCAAGCCGAACAGCGACGACGTACGCGACTCGCCGGCGTTGGCCGTCGCGATGGCGCTGCACCGGCAGGGTGCCGACGTCCGAGTCCACGACCCGGAGGGCACCGCGAACGCCCGGCGCGCCCACCCGGAGCTGCACTGCAGCTCGGACCTGCACACGGCATGCCGGGGTGCGGAGATCGTCCTGCATCTCACCGAGTGGGGCCAGTACCGCGAGGTGGACCCGGTGAAGCTGGCCCGCGTGGTCCACGAACCGGTCCTCATCGACGGGCGGAACGCGCTCCCGCACGACGAGTGGCGGGCCGCCGGTTGGACCGTCAAGGCGCTGGGCCGCCCCGCGTCGTCGGCCGGCCCGTGGGCCGCTCGGACCGAGGAACCCCTGCGGGCCACGATCGCTTCCCCGGCCTCCGAGCCGGACCGCGCCGGGTCCATGGCTCAGGCACTGCCGACCCACAGGGCCTGAGGTCTCTCGTCCGGATCCGACCGGCTCTGCCCCGCGCTCATGGTCCTCGACCGGTGAGCGCGGGGCAGAGCCATGCCATGCCGTCCGCTCGGGTCAGCGGAGCGTCTGCGCGGCTCCGGCCGTCGGTGACTGCGGGACCCGGTTGCCGAAGTAGTCGACGGGGCCCACGTCGACACCCGACGCCTCCGGTCCCAGGCCGACGGACACCTCGTCCTCGCAGCGCGGCACCAGGTTCCTGGGGCCGGCCTCGTCGGTGACCGGGGCGACCAGAGCACGCAGGCACGGGTCGTCGCTGGAGCCGGTCGGGTCGCCGTCGAGCAATTCCTGGCGGGACGTGGTGCGCCAGTCGTCCAGCGCCGCGAAGCCCCGGGTGCCCCACTCCAGCGACCAACGGCCGGTGCTGTAGTAGACGTTGCCCCGGAGTCGGAGCGTGCCCGGCCGGTACGACGACTGAGCCTGGACCAAGGGGCCGCCGTCGGTGGCGAAGATGTTGCTGTGGACGCGGACGCCGCGCATGCCGTCGCGCAGCCGCAGCGCCGGAGGCCGGTTCAGCCCTTCCGCCGAGGCCAGGTCCTCGGTCCGCATGACGACCGTGTTGTGGTAGATGTCCAAGTCCGTCAAGCGGGAGCCGTAGGCGACGATGCCTCCGTACTCGGGCAGCTTCCGTGCGTCGTCCCAGCTCATGTTGAAGCGGACGACGTTGTTCTTGTGGGCGCCGGTCGCCTGGCCTGAGTAGACGAGGAACCCCGGCCCGTCGTTGCCGTACGCGAGGTTGTACTGCATGACCGAGGAGGACACGTTGTTGTCGAGACCGAATCCGCCGCCGTCGACCCGTGAGCCGGTGCGGTTGCGGTACGACTTGTTGTTCTCCAGGACCACTTGGGTGGAGTCGTACGCCCAGATGCCCTCCGGGCCCTCCTGGGCGTCGGCGGCGGACTTCGCGCCGTTGTCATGGGCCACCGAGCGCATCACCTTCGCGTCCCGGACGCTGCCGAGCGCGATGCCGCTGCCCGTGTTGCGCGAGCCGCTTTCCGGGTCGCCCATGTTGGAGTAGGCCTTGACCCGCTCGATCCGGATCCCCTCGTGTGCGTAGGCAGGGCGATCCGCGTCGAACTCGGGCCCGTGGAAGACGAGTCCGCCCTCGAGATTGTGATGCACGGAGACGTCGGAGATCCGCACGTCGCTGTAGCCCCCGGCGGCGTCCTTCTCCGCGCCGACGCTGATCCCGTTCTGGAAGCCCCTCACTTCCACGTTCGAGACCCTGACGTGGTCGAGCCGCCGGGCGCCCGGGAGGCTGTTGCGGAAGGCGATCCCGCCCGCCTCGCGCAGCGCCTTCCGGTCGCCGACCAGCGAGACGTTCCTGATCTGCACGCCGCCGGTGTTGTGCACGGTGATGCCGGACGTGCCCCGTGGAGCGATCGTGGCGCGGCCGGTGCCGTACGACTCGATCACGACCGGCTTCGTCGAGTTGCCCGCCTCACCCTTCTCCAGGGTGATGTCGCCGCGGAACCGCTCACCGCCCTCGAGCCGGAGCCGGTCGCCCGGCTGGAAGCGCACGCCGTTCGCATGCTCGAGGGTCCGCCAGGGCTTCTCCGGCGAGAGGCCGTCGTTCTCGTCGTCGCCCTCGGGGCTCACGTAGAAGGTGTACGGACCGCCGGTGGCGGGGCGGGCCGGCCGGTAGACCCCAGGCACGTCGCACCCCGTCAGCAGCAGCAACACTGCGGCCGAGACTCCAGCGGCGGTCGCCGTCGTCCGGCTCCGCTTCACCGCGTTCAAGCGCACTCCCTAGGAACGTTCCTGCGTCACATAAAGCACACAACGGACCAGACTGCCAGAAACAGTGCATGCGAAACAGCGACGACAACGCGGCATCCGAGTCACCTGTGCGGTGGGCTCAGGAGTACGGGCGCCTGTGCGGTGGGCTCAGGAGTGGGCGCGGCAGAAGCCGCGCACGGCCCGGTTGAACTCCTGGGGCCGTTCCAGGTTGCTGACGTGTCCCGTGCCGGGGAACACGACCAGCTCGGCGCCGGGGATCGATTCCTGGAACTGCCGTGCGACGGCGAGCGGCGAGCGCACGTCCCGCTCTCCCCAGAGCAGGAGGGTGGGCACGGTGACGGTGGGCAGGAGATCCCGCTGGTCCGCCTCGGCCATGAGAAGCAACTGCGCCCGCAGGGTGTCCGGGCGTACGGCGGCGTCCATCGCGTCCAACAGTGGTACGTACGCGGCGGGCCGCTCGCCGGCGAACAGTCCGGGCAGGGTGGGATCGAACTCGTCGCGCGGTACGGCCAGCATCCTGCGCGCGCCCTCGACCCGGGCCCGCACTTCCCGCGCCGGCAGAGAGCCCTTCCAGCCCGCGTAGGTGTCGGCGAGGATCAGCGTCTTCACGAGGTCCGGGTGCCGGCGGTAGAACTCCAGGGCGAGAGTGCCGCCCCAGGACAGACCGGCGATGTGCGCCGGACCGAGCCGCAACGACTCCACGACCGCGGCCAGACAGTGGGCGTAGTCCGCGAGGCCGTAGGACTTCGGCAGGTCCGAGGACCGGCCCGCTCCGGGCTCGTCCCACGCCACGACCGTGAACGCGTCCGCCAGGGCGTCGAGCTGCGGCCGCCAGAGGCGGGCGTCCGACGCCGCACCGTGCAGGAACACCACGGGCGGCCCCTCGCCCACGCGGTCGTAAGCGATCCTCAACCCATCGACGTGCACGCTCGTCATGGGTTCAGGGTAGGTCCGCCCCGCGGATTTCTCAGGTTCTGCGGCTACGAAGCGAACTGAGGGATCACCTCGGAGCCGTACGCGTCGATCGTGAACTCACGGTTGTCGTGCATGTTGTAGACGGCGAACTGGTGGACGCCGAGGTCCTTCAGGTGACGGAGCTTGGCGATGTGGGCCTCCGCCGGGCCCAGGAGGCAGAAGCGGTCGACGATCTCGTCGGGGACGAACTCGGTGTCGGGGTTTCCGGCGCGGCCGTGGTGGCTGTAGTCGTAGCCGTGCCGGTCCTTGATGTACGCCGTGAGGGCGTCCGGGACCATGCCCGAGTGCTCGCCGTACCTGGCGACCAGATCGGCGACGTGGTTGCCGACCATGCCGCCGAACCAGCGGCACTGGTCACGGGCGTGGGCCAGGGCCTCGGGCGAGTCGTCGGCCGTGACGTACGCGGGCGCGGCGACGCAGATCGTGAGGGCGTCGGCGTCGCGGCCGGCGTCGGTCGCGGCCTGGCGGACCGCCTTCACCATCCACTCGGTCAGGAACGGGTCGGCGAGCTGGAGGATGAAGCCGTCGGCCTTCTGCCCGGCGAGGGCGAGGGCCTTCGGGCCGTACGCCGCCATCCAGACCGGGAGCTTGCCGCCGGCCACCCAGGGAAGGCGGATCGGGTTGCCGTCCACCTCCGCCTCGCGGCCCTCGGCGAGGTCGCGGATGACGTCGATGGCCTCGCCGAGGCGGGCCAGGGTGTTGGGCTTGCGGCCCGCCACCCGCATCGCCGAGTCGCCCCGGCCGATGCCGCACACCGTCCGGTTGCCGTACATGTCGTTGAGCGTGGCGAAGGTGGAGGCCGTCACCTCCCAGGTCCGCGTTCCCGGGTTCGTCACCATCGGGCCCACGTGGAGCTTGGTGGTGTGTTCGAGGATGCGGCTGTAGATGACGAACGGCTCCTGCCACAGCACTGCGGAGTCGAAGGTCCAGCCATAGCGGAAGCCGTTGCGCTCCGCCCGGCGCATCAGGCCGACGACCTCCGAGGCGGGCGGGTCGGTCTGCAGGACGAGTCCGAAGTCCACGTCGTCGTTCTCCTAGTTCAGGTACTGGCAGGTGGATCGCGGGGTGAAGACGCCGTGCCCGGCGCGCCCGGTGAACTTCCGCTGGTCGATGACGACTTCGCCGCGCGAGAGGACGGTCTCGACCTGGCCGGTGACGGTCCTCCCCTCGTACGCCGAGTAGTCGACGTTCATGTGGTGGGTCTCCGCCGACAGCGTCTGGACGGTGTGCGGGTCGTAGATCACGACGTCGGCGTCCGCGCCCGGCGCGATCGTGCCCTTCTGCGGGTACATGCCGAACATCCGCGCCGGGGAGGCGCAGGCGATCTCGATCCAGCGGCGGCGGGAGATGTGGCCGTCCACGACTGCCTGGTGGAGCAGGTCCATACGATTCTCCACGCCCGGCAGGCCGTTGGGGATCTTCGAGAAGTCCGCCCGGCCCAGGTCCTTCTGGCCCGTGAAGCAGAACGGGCAGTGGTCGGTGGAGACCACCTGCAGGTCGTTGGTCCGCAGGCCCCGCCAGAGCGCCGCCTGGTGCTCCTTCGGCCGAAGGGGCGTGCTGCACACGTACTTGGCGCCCTCGAAGTCCGGCTCCGCCAGGTTGTCCGTCGAGAGGAACAGGTACTGGGGGCAGGTCTCGCCGAAGACCGGCAGGCCCTTGTCACGCGCCGCCGCGAGCTCCGCGACCGCCTCCTCCGCCGAGACGTGGACCACGTACAGCGGCGCCCCGGCGACCCGGGCGAGCTGGATCGCCCGGTGGGTGGCCTCGGCCTCCAGGAGGACCTTGCGGACCTCGCCGTGGTAGCGGGGGTCGGTCTCGCCGCGGGCGAGCGCCTGCTCCACCAGGACGTCGATCGCGATGCCGTTCTCCGCGTGCATCATGATCAGCCCGCCGTCGTCGGCGGCCCGCTGCATCGCCCGCAGGATCTGCCCGTCGTCCGAGTAGAAGACCCCCGGATAGGCCATGAACAGCTTGAACGAGCTCACGCCCTCCTGGACGAGCCGGTCCATCTCCTTCAGCGTCGACTCGTTCACGTCCGACATGATCATGTGGAAGCCGTAGTCGATCGCGCAGTTGCCGTCGGCCTTGGCGTACCAGGCATCGAGCCCCTCGCGCAGGGAGCGGCCGACGCTCTGGACGGCGAAGTCGACGATGGTGGTGGTGCCGCCCCAGGCGGCGGCCCGGGTGCCGGTCTCGAAGGTGTCGGAGGCGAAGGTGCCGCCGAACGGCAGCTCCATGTGGGTGTGCGCGTCGACGCCGCCCGGGATGACGTAGCGGTCGGTGGCGTCGATCGTACGGTCGGCGGTCCAGCCGGCGGCCGCGTCGGAGCCGTGCGCCGCCAGAGCGGCGATCCGGCCGTCCTCGATGAGGACGTCGGCGTGGATCTCGTCGGCGGCGGTGACGACGAGGCCGCCGCGGATGAGGGTGCGGGTGCTCACGGGTGTTCCCCCTGGCTGATGGCGGTGAACTAGAGCGAACGGAGGGCCTGTTCGAGGATCGCGGCGCCCTCCTCGGCCTCGGAGACGGTGAGCGAGAGCGGTGGTGCGACCCGCAGGGAGCTGGTGTTGTGACCGCCTCCCTTCCCGATCAGCACACCGTTCTCGCGGGCGGCCTCCAGGACGGCCGAGGCCGCCGCCGGGTCCGCCTCGTCGGTGCCGGGTCGGGTGAGTTCGATGCCGATCATCAGGCCGCGGCCGCGCACCTCCCGTACCGCGTCGACGCCCGCGACTGCCGCGCGCAGCCGCTCGACAAGCAGGCCTCCGACCCGCCGGGCGTTGCCCTGGAGGTCGTGTTCGAGGAGGTACCCGAGGTTGGCGAGGCCCGCCGCCATGGTGATCGGCGAACCGCCGAAGGTGGAGATGGAGTTGGCGTCGATGCAGTTCATGATCTCGGCGCGGGCGACGACTCCGCCGACCGACATGCCGTTGCCGATGCCCTTGGCGAAGGTCAGGATGTCCGGCGGACCCGCCTGGCCGTGCGCCTGCCAGCCCCAGAAGTGCTCGCCGGTACGGCCCCACCCCGTCTGCACCTCGTCGGAGATCCACAGGATGCCGTGACGGTCGAGGACGCGCCGGAAGGCGGCGTACAGCCCGTCGGGCGGGGAGGTGAAGCCGCCGACACCCTGGATGGGTTCGGCGATCAGCGCGGCGACGTCCCGGGTGTGCCCGAGGAGGTCTTCGAGGTCGGCGACGCATGCCTCGATGAAGCGCTCGTCGCTGTACTGGGCGTAGGGGCCGCGGGTACGGACGCCACCGTGCACGTACAGGGTCTGGAGCGGGGAGAGGCTCGTCGGGGACCAGGCGCGGTTGCCGGTGATCCCGACGGTGGAGAAGGAGCGGCCGTGGTAGCTGTTGCGCATCGCGAGGATCTGGTTGGAGCGGCGGTACGCGGTGGCCAGCAGCAGGGCCGTGTCGTTGGCCTCGGTGCCGGAGGTGGTGAAGAAGACCCGGGCGTCGGGGATGCCGGAGAGGGTCGCGATCCGCTCGGCGAGCTCCACCATCGGGCGGTTGAGGTAGAGCGTGGAGGAGTGGATGATCCGGCCGGCCTGCTCGGCGACGGCCTTGGTCACCTCGGGCACGGCGTGGGCGGTCATGGTGGTGAGGATGCCGCCGAAGAAGTCGAGGTACCTCCTGCCGTCCGCGTCCCAGACGTGCCGGCCCTCGCCGTGGGTGATCTCGATCGGGTCCTTGTAGTAGAGGGCGACCCAGTCGGGGATGACGGAGCGGTGGCGGTGGTACAGGTCGTTCACGGCTGCACCAGCCCGTCGTAGGCGTCGGGTCGGCGGTCGCGGTAGAAGGCCCACTGCTGCCGCACCTCGTCGATGAGGCGGAAGTCGAGGTCCCGGACGATGAGTTCCTCGGCCTTGTCGGAGGCGACCTCGCCGACGAACTGGCCGCGCGGGTCGACGAAGTAGCTCGTGCCGTAGAAGTCGTTGTCGCCGTACTCCTCCTGGCCGACCCGGTTGATCGCGGCGACGAAGTACTCGTTCGCGACGGCGGCCGCGGGCTGCTCCAACTGCCAGAGGTAGGACGAGAGGCCGCGCGAGGTGGCCGACGGGTTGTACACCAACTGGGCGCCGTTGAGCCCGAGTTGGCGCCAGCCCTCCGGGAAGTGGCGGTCGTAGCAGATGTAGACGCCGACCTTGCCGACGGCGGTGTCGAAGACCGGCCAGCCGGCGTTCCCGGGCCGGAAGTAGTACTTCTCCCAGAACCCCTTGACCTGGGGGATGTGGTGCTTGCGGTACTTGCCCAGGTAGGTGCCGTCGGCGTCGATGACGGCGGCGGTGTTGTAGTAGAACCCGGCGCCCTCGACCTCGAAGACGGGGACGACGATCACCATGCCGGTCTCGCGGGCCAGCTCCCGCATCCGCGTGACGGTCGGCCCGTCGGGGACGGGCTCGGCCCAGCGGTAGTGCTCGGGCTCCTGCACCTGGCAGAAGTAGGGGGCGTTGAAGACCTCCTGGAACCCGATCACCTTGGCACCCTGCCGGGCCGCCTCGCGGGCGTGCTCCTCGTGCTTGGCGATCATGGATTCGGTGTCGCCGGTCCAGGTCGCCTGGACAAGTGCGGCGCGTACGACGTCGGTCATGAGCTGCTCCTTCGGCGCGGCGTCAGAGAGCCTCTACGCACGTAGACGCGGTGCGTAGGAGGAGAACGTAAGCCCCGTCACACCCCGGAGCAAGACCACCGCCGTGAACCGCCGGAGTCGATCATGTTTCCTACCCGAGTGGTCCATGTCGGACACGCACCGACACGTACGGTAAGCCCATCAGGTCACCGGCAGGCCCGCGACGCGCAGGGCGTGGACCAGGTCGCGCTCGCGGGCCGGGGACAGCGCGCGGGCCGCTTCCCGGAGTTGGGGCACGAGATCGCGCGGGTCGTCCGCGGCGAGCCGCGCGGCGTCCTCGGGGGTACGGACCCGCACGAAGGCCGTGAGCAGGGCCCGGGCCTCGCGGTGGTGGCCCTCGGCGCGCAGCGCGGCGCACGCCCCGGCGAGTTCGCCGACCGGGCGGGCGACGCCCTGCCGCAGCAGCTGCTCGCAGTCCTCGGCCCGGCCTGCGTCGGCGAGCGCCCCGGCGACGGCGGCGAGACGGCCCGGCGGCAGCGAGGCGGCTTCCCAGAGGAGGGTGGACCAGTCGGCGCCGAGGCCGACGCGGTGCAGCTCCGCCGCGAGCGCCGGAAGCCAGCCGGGCGGCCCGGCGACGGCCTCGCAGAGCAGCACGTGCGCCTCGCCGCTGCGCCCCTGGGCGCGCAGGCGCCGCAGGGCGTACACGGCGTTGCCGGCGGCACGGAGGGCGTCCGCCTCGGTCGCCACGGGGGCGGTACGGGCGGTGCCGGCAGCGGGTCCGTGCGACGCGTCGGCGCCGCCGAACCGGGCTCCTCGGGGCGCGGCCCCGGCCACGGGCAGCTCGACCGCCTCGGGGCTGGGCGCGGGTGCGGGGCCCTGCGCCTCCTCGACGCCGTCGAACCAGGCGTACCGGGCGCCGCGCGGCTTGCGCCGGGCGGCGGGGGCGGGGGCGGGAGTGCGTTCCCGGGCCGGGCCGAGCGCCGCCAGCCGCGCCGTCAGCTCCGCGACACGGGACGTCGCACGGGCGTGGTCGTCCCCCGCCCAGGCCAGCGCGTCGGCGATCCGGTCACCGTCCGGAGCGTGCGGGGTGTCGCGGAGGCGGGCGGTGAGCTCGTGGGTGCGGGTCTCGGCGTGCCGGCGCTCGTGCTCCATCGCCGCCAGCCGCTCCCGCAGCGCCTCCGCCCCGCCCGGTCGCCGGTCGTGGGCGGCGGCCGCCGCTCCGTGCAGGGCCCTGGCCCGGGCCGCCTCGGCGCCGTGGGGCGACTCGCCCAGGTCCTGGAGCAGTGACTCGACGACGTCCCAGGGCGGGATCTCCGTACCGCCGAAGCAGGCCCGCAGGCCCTCGGGGTCACGGCCGGCGAAGACCCCGTACCAGCCCTCGCCCGACACCAGGCGCCCCGCCACGCCGCCCAGCCAGCGCGCGAACGCGCCAATCTCCACCGGGAGTTGATACACCGTCATATCGCCCGCACCGCCCGTGCACTCGACTGGAACCTTCCGGTCCACGGGTATTCGACCCCAGTCGTGTTACGGGACGACTACAGACTGTTTTCGCCCCGCGATCACCTCGACGGCGAACGGGTCGGAATCAGAAGCTGACCGCGATCCCCGTGTGCGGCCGCTTGCCCAGCCGGGCGATCGTGGCGGGCCAGTCGACGAGCCAGTACTGCCAGGTGTACTTGCGCGCGAGCAGCTTCCGCACCCGTCGCAGCTCCTCGCCCTCCAGGAGCCGACCGGTGCCCTCCAGACGGACCGCGTCCTCGCTCACGTTCCCGCGCACGTCGCAGACCGCGACCACCGTGCGCGGGTCGCTCCGCAGCCGCTTGACCTTCCAGGCGTCAGCACGGGAGTAGGCGTACAGCTCGTCACCCTCCACGGCGTACCAGACCGGCGTCGGAACACCGGTGCCGTTCTTGCGGAAGGTGGTCAGGCTGACGTAGCGGCCGCGCCGCAGCTCCTCGGGAATCATGCGGTCGAGGGTACGCAGGGGCGGCCGCCCGATGTCAGACGGGGACCAGTGCGCACCGCACGACGAGGTCGTCCATCGAGAGGCCGAGGGCGGCCGCGAGGGCCGCGACGGTGAAGAAGGCGGGGGTCGGAGCCCGGCCGGTCTCGATCTTGCGGAGGGTCTCGGCCGAGAGTCCGGCCGTCGCCGCGATCTCGACCATCGAGCGGTCGCCACGCGCCTCGCGGAGCAGGCGGCCGAGCCGCTCGCCGCGCTCGCGCTCTTCGGGGGTCAGGGGTGTGCGCACCATGTCGCCATACTAATACCGGTATAGTAATTGCGGTATAGTAATTGGCATGGTGGAGATCAAGACGGACGAGAACCTGCGTGCCATGCGCGCCGCGGGACGGGTGGTCGCCGAGGCGCTGGCGGCCGTACGGAAGAAGGCGGCGCCCGGCGTCACGGGCAAGGAGCTGGACCGGGCGGCCCGGGAGGTCCTCACGGCGGCCGGGGCCGGATCACCGTTCCTGGGCTACCGCCCCGAGTGGGCGCCCGTGCCGTTCCCGGCCGTCGTGTGCGTCTCCGTCAACGACGCGATCGTGCACGGCATCCCGGAGGACCGCCGCCTCGCCGACGGGGACCTGGTCTCCGTCGACTGCGGGGCGCTCCTGGGCGGCTGGGCCGGCGACTCCGCCGTCAGCTTCACGGTGGGCCGGGCCCGCCCGCAGGACACCCGCCTGATCGACACGGCGAACGCCGCCCTGGAGGCCGGCATCGGCGCCGCCGTCGTCGGCAACCGGATCGGCGACATCGCGCACGCCATCGGCCGCGTCTGCCGGAACGCCGGCTACGGCATCCCGGACGGATTCGGC
Source organism: Streptomyces sp. NPDC026092 (assembly GCF_040638605.1). NCBI lineage: Bacteria > Bacillati > Actinomycetota > Actinomycetes > Kitasatosporales > Streptomycetaceae > Streptomyces > Streptomyces sp. NPDC026092. Next base: position 189,755 of record NZ_JBEZYN010000014.1, on the reverse strand, counting down.
GGACACGGCATCGGACGCCGGATGCACGAGGACCCGGGCGTCCCCAACGAAGGACGGCCGGGCCGGGGCATGCCGCTGCGCCACGGCATGGTCCTCGCGATCGAGCCGATGGTCATCGCCGGGGGCGGCGACGACTACTACACGGCGCGGGACGGCTGGACGATGCGTACGGTCGACGGCTCGCGCGCCGCACACGCGGAACACACGGTCGCGATCACGGACGACGGCCCGAGGATCCTGACGGCGCTGTAGGGCCCCCGAGGGGAGGCGCCACAGCGTCAACCAGCAGCTACCCCACCGGCCGCACCACCATCGCCGACCCGCCTCCACGCCGTACGGTCTCGGCGGCGGCGACCCAGCGGCCGTCCGGCAGGCGCTGGACGCCGGTCGCCGCGCCGATCTCCGGATTCTGCCGGAAACCGTGGCCGATCGACTCCAGCTCAGCCTTCAACGGGCTGTTCCACAGGCCCGGTTCGAGCTCCGTCGTCGTCTGGTTGCGCTGGCTCGCGCGAGGCGCGGCGATGGCGTCGACGAGCGGCAGGTCGCGGTCCACGACGCCCGTGAGCGTCTGGAGCACGGTGGTGATGATGGTCGCCCCGCCCGGCGAACCCAGCGCGAGGACCGGACGGTCGTACCGGTCGAGCACGATCGTCGGCGACATCGACGAGCGCGGCCGCTTCCCCGGGCCGGGGAGGTTCGGGTCGTGGACGGCCGGGTTCGCCGGGGCGAAGGAGAAGTCCGTCAGCTCGTTGTTGAGCAGGAAGCCGCGGCCCGGGACGGTGATCCCGCTGCCGCCCGTCGACTCGATGGTCAGCGTGTACGAGACGACGTTGCCCCACTTGTCGGCCACCGTGAGGTGCGTGGTGTTCTCGCCCTCGTACGTGGTCGGCGCCGCCGTCCCGCCGCTCGCGCAGGCCTTCGGGTCGCGCGGGTCGCCCGGCGCGAGCGGACTGGTGAGCACGGCGTCGTCGCGGATCAGGCACGCGCGGGAGTCGGCGAACCGCTGGGAGAGCAGCTCCCGCGTCGGCACGTCCTCGAACGCCGGGTCGCCGACCCAGCGGCCCCGGTCGGCGAACGCGATCCGGCTGGCCTCGATGAAGCGGTGCAGGTAGGCGGCGCGCGAGGCGGAGGAGAGGTCCGTGCGCTCCAGGATGTTGAGCGCCTCGCCGACGCTCGTACCGCCGGAGGAGGACGGGGCCATGCCGTAGACGTCGAGGCCCCGGTACGACATCTTCGTGGGACTGCGCCGTTCCGTCTCGTACGTGGCGAGGTCACGCTCCGTCAGATCGCCCGAGCGAACCACCCGGGTGGCCCCGTCCCGTACCGGGGGCTTACGGACCGTGTTGACGATGTCCCGCGCCAACGGGCCCCGGTACAGCGCCCCGACACCCTCCCGGCCCAGCTTCTCGTACGTACGCGCCAGGTCGGGGTTCTTGAACGTCGAGCCCACCACGGGGAGTTGGCCGCCCGGCAGGAACAGCTCCGAGGAGGCAGGGAAGTCCCGGAAGCGGGCCTCGTTGGAGGCCGTCTGGGCGCGGAAGGTGGCGTCGACGGTGAAGCCATCGCGGGCGAGACGCTCGGCGGGTTCGAGGAGCGTGCGCAGCGACTTGCTGCCCCAGGTGTCGAGCGCGGCCTTCCACGTCGCCGGGGTGCCCGGGGTACCGACGCCCCGGCCGCTCGTCATGCCCTCCTCGAACGGGATGGGCGCGCCGTTCTCCACGAAGAGCTTCGCGTCCGCGGAGGCGGGCGCGGTCTCACGGCCGTCGATCGTACGGACCGTACGGGTCCTGGCGTCGTAGTGGACGAAGTAGCCGCCTCCACCGATGCCCGCGGAGTAGGGCTCGGTGACACCGAGGGCGGCGGCCACGGCTACCGCCGCGTCGACGGCGTTGCCACCCTTGCGGAGCACCTCGATACCCGCGGCGGAGGCGTCGGCGTCGACGCTCGCGACGGCGCCGCCGTAGCCGACGGCTACGGGTTCCTTCACAGGCGGCCGCAGGCCGCTCCCCGTCGGTGGCGCGGCCGCGCCCACCGAGAGCACCGTCACGGCGACGGCGAGCAGAGAGACCTTCCGAGCGGCGGAACGACGCATCCGTACCTCCAGTCAACAACCGTCCGCGCAGCGTAACTTCCGGCCCGCCCTCCCGTCAGGACCGCCTCGAACAGCGGTACGCCGTACCGCTAGCATGCGCGCCCATGAACGAAGACCTGCGCAATGTCGTGCTGGGTGTGCTGGCGACCGGGCTCAGCGCCTCACTGGGCTGGCTGACCCGGACGTATCTGTGGCGCCGGAAGCTCCGGCGCAAGCAGGCGTTCTTCGGGCTGCGCGACGGATCCGAGTGCCTGCTCGTGGTGAACCGTCAGGCGGGCAGCGAGCGGGCGGTGCACCATGTCGACGTCTCCGCGCTGCTCGAACTCTCCGCCCTGATCAAGGACTGCGGGGCGCGCCCGGAGATAGTCCAGCACGACGAGGCCAGGCAGGGGCTCGGCGACCGCGCGGAGTTCTGCGTCGGCGGGCCGTACTCCAACCACCGGATGGCGGCGCATCTGTCGTCCCTGCTGCCCGGTCTGACGATGAACGTGGAGACGGAGCCGGCGGCGGACCGGGGCATGTTCACGGTCGGGGGCGAGGTGTACCGGTGCGTGAACGGGTCCACCGAGCATGTGGTCCTCGCCCGTCTCACCGGCGGCGAGGGCGGGCTGCCGGTCTTCCTGCTCTGCGGCCAGGCCGCGGTCGCCAACCGGGCCGCGAGCCGCTATCTGGCCCGGCACCACGAGAAGTTGGCGCGGAAGTACGGCTCCGGTCCCTTCGTGCTGCTCCTGAAGGTCGTCAACTCGGACGCGTACGGCCCCGATGTGGTGGAGCTGGTCGCCGATGTCACGCGGGCGGCGCGGACTGCGCCCGCAGTCGAACCGGCAGCGACTTGAGGCCGTTGACGAAGTTCGAGACGAGGCGGCGGGGCGGGGCGGCGAGTTCGAGGTCGCCCAGGGTGTGACGCGCCTCCTCGTGCAGGACGCGGAGTTGGAGCCGGGCGAAGTGGGCGCCGAGGCAGACGTGCGGGCCCTCGCCGAAGGAGACGTGCGGGTTGGGGTGGCGGGCCAGGTCGAGGCGGTGGGGGTCGGCGAAGACGCGTTCGTCGTGGTTGGCGGAGGCGTGGAAGACGACGACCTTGTTGCCGGCGGCGATGTGCCGGCCGGCGAGTTCGGTGGCGTGGGTCGCGGTGCGCCGGAACGAGAGCACGGGCGGGTGGACGCGCAGGAGTTCCTCGACGGCCCGGTCGAGGGCGACCTCGCCGTTCCAGAGTCGTCGGCGTTCGTCGGGGTGGCGGGCGAGGGCGAGCAGTCCGCCGGGGGCGGCGCTGCGGACGGTGTCGTTGCCGGCGACGGTCAGCAGGAAGAAGAACATCTCCAGCTCGGCGGGCCGGAGTTCGGAGCCGGCCAGCACGCTCATGACGTCGTCGGCGGGATGCTTCCTCTTGTACGCGGCGAGTTCCTGGGCGTACGCGAACATCTCGGCGAGCATCGCGGGTGAGCGGGGGTTGACGGGCCGTCCCAGGTCGTCGAGGACGGGTGGCTCGTCGGGGTCCTGGTAGGCGATGACCCGCTCGGTCCAGGCGAGCAGCAGCCCCCGGTCGCTCGCGGGGACGCCGAGCAGGTCGGTGAGGTTGAGCAGCGCGTAGTCGTCGGTGACGGCGCGGACGAGGTCGACCTCGGGTCCGTCGTCGAGGGCGCCCTGCAGCAGCTCCCGGGCCCGTGCCCGCGCGGTGTCGGTGAACCGTTCGATCCGCCCGGGTGTGAAGGCCCGGCTGACGAGTCGCCGGAGTCGGCCGTGGTGGGGAGGGTCCTGATTGAGCATCATCCGTCGGATGAACGGCAGGTCGGCGGGGTCGGGATCACGGATCTGCGTGGCGCCGAGGTACGAGGAGTAGGCGTCGGGCTCCCTGAGTACCCGTACGACGTCGGCATGCCGCGTCACGGCCCAGAACCCGCTCCCGGCGGGCCATCCGAGGACCTCGTGCTCCTCCTGCCAGGCGACGGGCCTCCGGTCGCGCAGCGCGCGGTAGGCGTCGTGCGGGACGCCGTCGGCGTAGATCCTGGGATCGAAGACATCGCAGGCATCGAAGGCATCGGGAACGTCACTGTCACTCGCCACGCCCCCACCCTGGCCCGCCGGCCCCCGCTTTTCCAGACGGCCCCTCACTCCCCGGTGCGTGTCCAGAGGCTCAGGTCGCTGCTCGTCGCGACGGCGAGCGTCCGCCCGGACGGGGAGAAGCCGGCGGCGCGGAACTCGGACCAGGTCGCGTCGAACACGTGCCACCACGTCTCGCCGTGGAGCCCGCGCCAAGGCGCCCCGCCTTCGGCGGAGAGCAGGACGCGATGGTGGGGCCAGGCGGGCGCGACGGCGTCCACGCTCCACCCGCCGTGGGCGGTGGTGTGCAGCCCGCCGCCGTAGAGCCCGGCGATGTGCACCCGCTGCCGCGTCAGGGGCCCGAGTCCGGGGCAGGAGAGATCGGGGCCTTCGGGTATGTCGTCCTCGGGGTCACGGTCGCGGGCGATCTTCTCTCCGGAGACGGCGTCGAACAGCCCGTGCCCGGTGCTCGAGACGACCATGACGAGGTCGTGCCCGCTGCGGGGGTCGACCCCGAAGCCGATCCCGAGCAGTCCGCCCACCGCTGCGTACGGCTGGAACACCGAGCGCCAGGGCGGGGGCGGGTCGACCCGCGGTGCGGCGAGCACGCGCTCCCTCAGGTCCTTCTGGTACGGCGAGAGCCCGGGGGTGTCGGACATGCGGTGGTGCTCCTTCGGGGCGGGGCGGCCAGGCGGTTTCGGTGGCCGAGTATCGCCCATCTCACATCCGACATCACCGAAATAGATCGGATTATCGCAACCTCCTCCGTCCTGATGTCCTCTTCCCTCGGCAAGAGAGATCACTCAGGAGGTTGTCCCTGTGAACCGCATCCGCCCGCGCGCCCTGCTCACCGCCACCGCCGGGGTCCTCGCCGTCGCCGCGCTCAGTTCGTGTTCCGGGGGTGCGGCGGCCGCCGGAGGCGAGGGCGGGAGCGGCGGGGGGAAGGAGGTTCCGCCGATGCGGATATCCGTGAACCTCACCGGTGAGAGCGCCAAGGCCGGTGAGCCGGTCACCGTGACGCTCGCGGAGGGGAAGCTGCGTGAGGTGACGGTGACCGACTCCAAGGGTGCGCGGCTCGACGGGAAGGTGGCCGCGGACGGGAAGACGTGGACGTCGGCGCGGAACGCCACGCCCGGGACCGCGTACGCCGTCGAGGCGCGGGACGGCGCCGGGGCCACCGCGAAGGCCGCGTTCACCACGGCCGCCCCCGAGAAGGTCAACAAGCTGACGCTCGCCCCGGGGAAGAACACCACGGTCGGCATCGCCCAGCCGCTGTCGATCGTCTTCGACCACCCGGTGAAGAACAAGGCGGACGTCGAGAAGCACCTCAAGGTCACCACCTCGAACAACACCGAGGGCTCCTGGGGCTGGATGCAGGACTGGTCGGGCAAGGACCGGGTCGACTGGCGGCCGAAGGAGTACTGGAAGGCCGGTACGAAGGTCACGCTCGACGCCTCCCTGAGCGGGATCGACTCCGGCACCGCCGGCGGCTGGTTCGTGCGTGACTACACGACCACCTTCTCGATCGGGAAGAACCAGCTGGTCAAGGTGGACCTCGACAACCACCGGCTGACGTTGCTGCGCGACGGCGTCACCGTGAAGGACGTCCCCATGTCGGCCGGTACGCCCGGGGGCGAGAAGGCGTCCTGGCGCGGGAAGACCGTGCTGATGTCCAAGGAGGGCACCATCAACATGCGTTCCGAGACCGTCGGCCTCGGTGACGCCTACGACAAGATGGTCGACTACTCGATGCGGCTGACCTGGTCGGGCATGTACGCGCACGCGGCGCCGTGGAACGCGGCGTACTTCGGCAACGCCAACAAGAGCTCCGGCTGCATCGGGATGAGCGACGCCGACGCGAAGAGTGTGTACGACACGGTCCAGGTCGGCGACCCCTTCGAGGTCACCGGTTCCGACGCCAAGGGGACGCAGGCCCTGAACAACGGGTACGGGGAGTGGAACCTCTCCTGGTCCGACTGGCAGGCCAAGAGCGCCCTGCGCTGATCACGGTCCCTCGCGCGTTCAACAATCGTTACCGTCGCGTAACTTACCGACCAGTTACCTCAGGTAAGCCCAGCCGGTTACCGTCGGGTCACTTTTGCACTGTCCCCACCAGTGACACGAGCAAGGAGTGACCCCCCGTGCGCGTACCTCTCACCCTCGCCGTCTCGGCCGCCCTGGTGGCCGGGACGGCCCTCGGGCTCGCCCCCGCCGCCACCGCAGCCCCGTCCGCCGCCACCGCCGCCCCCTCCGTACGCTTCGTCGACATCGTCGGCGACGGCGGCACCGTCCTCAAGGCCAACGTCGTCACCCCGGCCGGCGCCGGCGCCTCGGCCCGCTACCCCGTGATCGTGCTGCCCACCAGCTGGGCCGTGCCGCAGATCGAGTACCTCGTCCAGGCCCAGAAGCTCGCCGACTCCGGTTACGTCGTGGTGAGTTACAACTCGCGCGGCTTCTGGCAGTCCGGCGGCGAGATCGAGACCGCGGGCCCCAAGGACGTGGCCGACGCCTCCAAGGTCGTCGACTGGGCGCTCGCGAACACGCCCGCCGACCCGGCCAAGGTCGGTATGGCGGGCGTGAGTTACGGCGCCGGGATCAGCCTCCTGGCCGCCGCGCACGACAAGCGGATCAAGGCCGTCGCCGCGCTGAGCGGCTGGGCGGACCTCATCGAGTCCATCTACAGCGGCCGCACCCAGCACCTCCAGGCCGCCGCCCTCCTCGGCGGCGCGGGCTATCTCACCGGACGCCCCGGTCCCGAACTCAAGGCGATCCTGGGCGACTTCCTCTCCTCCAACCTCGCCAAGGAAGGCGAGATGATCGCCTGGGGCGAGAAGCGGTCGCCCGCCGCCTACCTCGACGAGATCAACGCCAACGGCGCCGCCATCATGCTCGGCAACGCCTGGGGCGACACCATCTTCCCGCCCAACCAGTACGCCTCCTTCTACGAGAAGCTCCAGGGCCCCAAGCGCCTGGAGTTCCGCCCCGGCGACCACGCCACCGCCGAGGCGACGGGCCTGCTCGGGCTGCCCAACGACACCTGGACCAGCGCCCACCGCTGGTTCGACCACCACCTCAAGGGCGTCGACAACGGCATCGACCGCGAGCAGCCCGTCCAGCTCAAGTCGCGGTCCACCGGCGGCTACGAGGGCTACCCGGACTGGAAGTCGGTCGGCGCGAACGAGCGGAAGATCGCCCTCGGCGGCTCCCAGCGGATCTGGGCGAACGTCGACTCCGGCGCCAACGGCGGTGTGGTCCTGCTCTCCAACCTCCTGGACCAGCTGGTCAAGGCCCCGCCCGTCGCCTCCATCCCCCTCCTCCCCCGCTCCTTCGCCGGCGTGTGGCAGTCGGAGCGGTACGACACGCCCCAGCGGGTGCGCGGTACGGCGAAGCTGCACACCACGGTCACCTCCACCAAGGAGAGCGGCACCCTCGTCGCGTACCTCTACGACGTGGGCCCGCTCGGCCTCGGCAAACTGGTCAGCAACGCGCCGTACACCTTCCACGGCAAGACTCCCGGCACTCCTTTCCCCGTGGACCTGGAGCTGTTCTCCACGGCCTACGACGTCCCCGCGGGCCACCGGCTCGCCGTGGTCGTCGACACCGTGGACCCGCTCTACATCGAGCACAACCCGACCGGCGCGCAGCTGACCTTCTCCTCCCCTGCGGCCGACCCCTCGTACCTGTCGGTCCCACTGCGAGCGGAGTGATCACCGGCTGCTGCCGGGCGGGCTTGGCTCCCCGCGAGCTACTGCGCGGCCGCTACGGCCGCGTGGGGGGACCCCCACCCGGCAGCAGCGTCCCTGGTTCGGCCGGGGCGACATCCACGGCCTGTGTCTTGGGACTGCGCCGCTCCCTCCTGGCCACCCAGGTGGCGAACCAGGAGAGGAGCACGCACATCCCGATGTAGATCGGCGAGATGATCATGACGACGGGGATGAACGGCAGGTCGTAGTCGAGGTTCGACGCGATCAGCTTCCCCGCGTGCAGGAACTCCTCGTAGGTGATGAGGTATCCGAGCGAGGTGTCCTTCAGCGCCACCACCAGCTGGCTGATGATGGCGGGCAGCATCGCGCGCAGCGCCTGCGGTGCCAGGACGTAGGTCATCACCTGGGTCTTGCGCAGTCCGAGTGCGTACGCGGCCTCCCCCTGGCCCCGGTCGACCGAGTTGACGCCCGTACGGAACACCTCGGCGAGCACCGAGCCGTTGTAGAGGGTGAGTCCGGCGACAAGGGCGGGCAGCGGCTGGACCTTCAGCGCCACGAAGATGAAGAAGATCATCACAAGCACGGGCATGGCGCGGAAGAACTCGACGAGCAGCGTCGAGACCCAGCGGAAGACCGCGCGTTCCGAGAGCCGGCCGACCGCGAGGACGGCGCCGAACGCGAGCGAGAGCACCGAGGCGTACGCGAAGGCCTTGAGGGTGTTCCCCAGTCCGCGGAGCAACAGCTCCTGGATGCCGACGTATTCGAAGGGCGACCACTTGGTGGCCGTGAACTGGTCGGTGTCGAAGAGGAGATAGAGGATCCAGCCGGCCAGGGCCAGGATGACGACGGTCGAGATGAGGCCGTAGAGGAGGTGGCGTTGACGGGTGCGTGGTCCCGGGATGTCGTAGAGGGCGGTGGAATCGGTCATCGGGCGACTCCCCAGCGCTTCTCCATGACGTTGAAGATCGCGCTGATGGTGAGGGTGATGATGAGATAGCCGACGGCGATCCAGACGAAGGTCCAGACGATGTTGTAGCCCAGTTCGCTCAATGTCTTGTAAGTGCCGAGGAGTTCGTTGACGCTGAACGCCCCGGCGATGGCGGAGTTCTTGGCGAGCGCGATCAGGGTGGAGCCGATGGGCGGGATGACGGAGCGGAACGCCTGGGGCAGCACGACCGCGTTGAGGGTCTGACTGAACGTCATGCCGAGGCTGCGAGAGGCCTCTCCCTGGCCGCGTGGGACGGTGTTGATGCCGGACCGCAGGACCTCGCAGATGAAGGCCGAGGTGTAGCAGCCGAGCGCGAGGACGGCGAACAGCTCGAAGGGGAGCACGAGTCCGAAGCGCGGCAGGCCCAGCATCACGGCGAAGAAGAGCAGCGTGAGCGGGGTGTTGCGCAGGATGGTCACCCAGACCGTGCCGAAGACCCGGAAGGAGCCGACCGGTGCGACCCGGAAGGCAGCCATCACGAAGCCGAGGACGAGGGCCAGGGCCGAGGAGTAGACGGTGAGTTCGACGGTGCCGAGGAAGCCTTCGCCGTAGGTCTCGAAGTTGTCTGTCAGGACGTCCATGCCGGGCTCCTCCTCAGCTCGCCGGGTAGCGGTCGATGGCGGGCGGCTGCGGGGCGGGCACCCCCGAGAGGCCGAGGGTCACGTCGTAGGCCTTCTTCCAGTCGCCGTTCTTCTCGTGGAACGCGAGGGCGTCGTCGAGGGCGAAGCGCAGGGCGTTGTCGTTCCGGGGGACGCCGACGCCGTACGGCTCCTTGGAGAACGGCTTGCCGACGACCTTGAGTTCGTTCGGGACCTTGGCGGCGTAGCCCATGAGGATGGTGTCGTCGGTGGTGACCGCGTCGACCTGGTAGGTGAGCAGGTTGTCGACGCAGACGGAGTACGTGTCGTAGGCGACCAGTTCCGCCTTCGGGTAGTCCCGCTCCATCCGCTGGTACGGGGTCGATCCGGCGGCCGAGCAGACCCGCTTGCCGTCGAGGTCCTGGGGGCCGTGGATGTCGTTCTCGTCGGTGCGCACGAGCAGTGACTGGCCGGCCATGTAGTAGGGGCCCGCGAAGCCGACGAGCTTCTTGCGGTTGTCGTTGATGGTGTAGGTGCCGACGTAGTAGTCGATCTGGCCGTTCTGCAGGGCGGTTTCGCGGTTGGCCGAGGCGATGGTCCGGAAGCTGATCGTGGCCGGGTCGAAGCCGAGGGAGGCGGAGAGCATCTTGGCGATCTCGATGTCGAAGCCGGAGTACGTTCCGGTGGCCGGGTCCTTCTCCCCCATGTAGGGCTGGTCCTCCTTGGCGCCGACGACGAGGTGGCCGCGCTTCTTCGCCCGTTCCCAGGTCGGCGAGTCGGGCAGTTGGAACGCCGACTGGACCTGGTAGACGGGGAGTTCGTCGGGCTGCGGTCCCTTGACGGGCGGACTGCCCTCCTTGCCGCAGGCAACCAGGGCGGTCAAGGAGACGGCGAGCAGCGCGAGGACGGTGAGAGGACGTCGCGTACGGTGCATGTGGTGTCCGCCCCCGCTCAGTGCTTGAGGATCTTGGACAGGAAGTCCTTGGCGCGTTCACTGCGCGGGCTGGTGAAGAACTCCTCGGGTGTGCGGTCCTCGACGATGCGGCCGTCGGCCATGAAGACGACCCGGTTGGCGGCGGAGCGCGCGAAGCCCATCTCGTGGGTGACGACGACCATGGTCATGCCCTCGCGGGCGAGCTGCTGCATGACCTCCAGGACCTCGTTGATCATCTCGGGGTCGAGGGCGGAGGTCGGCTCGTCGAAGAGGAGCGCCTTGGGGTCCATGGCGAGGGCGCGGGCGATCGCGACGCGCTGCTGCTGGCCGCCGGAGAGCTGGGCGGGGAACTTGTCGGCGTGGGCGGCGAGGCCGACCCGGTCGAGGAGCTCGCGCGAGCGTCGGTCGGCCTCCTCCTTCTTGCGCTTGCGGACCTTGATCTGCGCGAGGGAGACATTGGCGAGGACGGTCTTGTGCGCGAAGAGGTTGAAGGACTGGAAGACCATGCCGACCTCGGCACGGAGCCGGGCCAGCGCCTTGCCCTCCTCGGGGAGGGGCTGTCCGTCGATGATGATCTCGCCCGACTCGACGGCCTCCAGCCGGTTCATGGCCCGGCAGAGGGTCGACTTCCCCGAGCCCGAGGGCCCGATGACGACGACGACCTCCCCGCGCCCGACGGTGAGACTGATGCCTTGAAGGACGTGCAACGTGCCGTAGTGCTTGTTGACGTCACGCAGCTCGATCAACGGATCGACGACCGCCATACGCTCCCCTGCCCCTTTTCAGCCGTGTCGAGGTCAGCGCAAACTATCCGGCGCAAAAGGGGACTTCATGGTCGACACGCGTAATACCGGTATAAGCCGTATTTACTGCAAAGGGGTGTTCGGCGGGGGTGCGGGCGCTCAGAACTCGGCGGCCTCTCCGTACATCTGGGAGAGCTCCGGCGACCCGGTCATGGCCCAGTCGAGCCCGGCCTCGACCACGTTGATCTCCCGGCCCGAGGCGAGCCGCACCACCGGCTGCCCGCCGGGCCACACCTGCCAGCTCGCGCCCGGCACGTTCCGCACGATGACGGTGCCGAGATAGAGGCCGGCGTCGTTGCCGATCCAGGGCAGCTCCTCCGGATCGTCGCGCCAGCGCGGCGAGAGCTGGTCGAGGGCGGCGAGCGAGCGGGGGCTGTCGTCGAGGGTCACCCCGCGGTCCTGGACTCTGGCGCGCAGCAGCTCGCACTCGGCGAGCAGCTCACCCACCCCTTCCGGGTCGCGGTCGAAGGCCGCGGCCAAGGGGGGCTGATCGGCCTCATGCCGCTTGCGCCAGTTGTCCAGGAACGGGATGTTCATCCGAACAGCGTCGCATTTCACCCTCCCGTGGCACCACCCGGCGCGCGGAGATCATCCACGCCGGGCGCCAGGGAGGCGGATCAGGGGCTAGACGTCCAGGTCGACGACGACCGGGGCGTGGTCGGAGGCGCCCTTGCCCTTGCGTTCCTCGCGGTCGACGTAGCCGTCCTTGACCGCGTCGGCGAACGGCTTGTTGCCGTACACCAGGTCGATGCGCATGCCCCGGTTCTTCGGGAAGCAGAGCTGGCGGTAGTCCCAGTACGTGAACGGGTGGTCGTACTTCAGCGGGCGCGGGACCACGTCCTGGAGGCCCGCCTCGCGGAGCCCGGCCAGCGCGGCCCGCTCCGGCTCGGTGACGTGGGTGAGGCCCTCGAAGGCCGAGCGGTCCCAGACGTCGTCGTCGGTCGGGGCGATGTTGTAGTCGCCGAGGACGGCGAAGGGCCGCTCCCCCGCCGCGTCCTCGGCGACGGCCGCGCGGAGCGCCTCCAGCCAGCGGAGCTTGTACGCGTAGTGCTCGTGGGCGACCTCGCGGCCGTTCGGCACGTACACCGACCAGACCCGGACCGGTCCGCAGGTCGCGGAGATGGCCCGGGGCTCCTCCAGGTCCTCGTAGGCGGGCCCGCCGGTCAGGCCCATGGCGACGTCCTCCAGGCCGACCTTGGAGATCAGGGCCACGCCGTTCCACCGGCCGGTGGCGTTGACCACCGACTCGTACCCCAGCTCGCGCAGCTCGTCGGTGGGGAACTGCTCGGCGGTGCACTTGGTCTCCTGGACGCACAGCACGTCCGTGCCGGTGCTCTCCAGCCAGGCCAGGAGTCGAGGCAGGCGGGCGGTGATCGAATTGACGTTCCAGGTCGCGATGCGCATGAGCGCAAGCCTAACGGCGGGGTGTGACAGTCACAGCTGCGTGGAGTCGCCCGGGGTGAGCCGGCCGTGGTCCGTGCCGCCGAGCGCGCCGATCTGCCGGTCGTAGATCGGCCGGGCGAGGTCGGTGAGCAGGGCGTCGTGGATGTCGATGGCGCGGCGCGGCTTGACCTCGCGTACGTACTCGATGACCTCGGAGATCTTGTTCCAGGGGGCCATCACCGGCAGCATCAGCGTGTCCACCGGCCGGTCCGGGACGGTCAGCGCGTCGCCCGGGTGGAAGACCGCGCCGTCGACGAGGAAGCCGATGTTGGTGATCCGGGGGATGTCCGGGTGGATCACCGCGTGCAGTTCGCCGTGGACCTGGACGTCGAATCCGGCGGCGGTGAACGTGTCGCCGTGGCCGACGGTGTGGACGCGGCCGGGGAAGGCGGCCGACATCTGGTCCGCGACGCTGCGCAGGGTCCAGATCTCGGCCGCCGGGTTGGCCTCCAGGCCGGCCCGGAGCCGGTTCTCGTCGAAGTGGTCGGGGTGCTCGTGGGTGACGAGGAGGACGTCGGCGCCGAGGGCGGCGTCCTCCTCGCTGAAGTTCCCGGGGTCGATGACGAGCGTCCGCCCGTCCTTCTCCAGGCGGACGCAGGCGTGCGACTTCTTCGTCAGCTTCACGGGACTCCCCCTCACGACGGGCCGTACGGGCCCGGCCAGCCTACGCCTGAGGGGTGGTCTCCTCCTTGATCGCCCTGCCCACGACGCGCAGGGCGCTCTCGGCGGCCGGAAGGCCGCAGTAGACGGCGGTCTGGAGCACGACCTCGCGCAGCTCGTCGGGGGTGAGGCCGTTGCGCAGGGCGGCCCGGGTGTGGTCCGCGAGGGCGTCGAGATGGCCGCCCGCGATCAGCGCGGTCAGGGTCACGCAGCTGCGGGTACGGCGGTCCAGGCCGTCCCGGTTCCACACCTCGCCCCAGGCGTAGCGGGTGACGAGGTCCTGGAGGTCGGCGCCGAACGCGTCGGCCCTGGCCTGCTCCACATGGGCGTCGCCGAGGATCTCGCGGCGAAGCCTGTCCCCCCGTTCGTACGGGTCGGGGCGCGCGCTCCCGGTGGCCTCGTCGGCCGGCTCGGCGGGCGCGATCTCGGCGACGGGCACGACGGAGGCGGAGACGGGCGGCATCGGCGGCGCCGGCAGCGTGGCCTGGGTGTCGTGGACGATCCCGGCGAAGTGGTCGATGAGCAGCTCGGTGACGGCGGCCGGCTGCTCCACGGGGGCGAGGTGGGAGGCGCCGGGGACGACCGCGAGCCGGGCGTCGGCGATCCCGGCGACCAGGGTGCGTGCCTCGGCGGGGCCGGTGACCTGGTCGTCGGAGCCGACGAGGACCAGGGCGGGGACGCCGATCCGGCCGATGGCCTCGCGGACGTCGAAGAGGGCGAGCGCCTCGCAGGCGCCGATGTAGCAGCCGGGGTCGGTGGTGCGGACCATCTGCACGGCCCATTCGACGATGGCGGGCTGGGCGGCGCAGTAGGCGGGGGTGAACCACTGCTCGGGGGCGGTACGGGCCATGGGGTCGAGGCCGTTGGCGCGGACGATCACCCCGCGCTGGCGGAACTCGTCGGCGCTGCCGAACCGGGGCGACGTGGCGACCAGGGCGAGCGAGGCGACCCGGTGGGGTGCGCGCAGCGCGAGGTCGAGGCCGACGGCGCCGCCGATGGAGCAGCCCGCGTAGCCGAAGCGCTGGACGCCGAGGTCGTCGAGGGTGGCGAGCAGCCGGTCGCCGAGCTCGGCGACGGAGGTGAAGGGCCGGGCGGGCGCCCCGCCGTGGCCGGGCAGGTCGAACCGGACGACGCGCCACTGCCGGGTCAGCTCGGGTATCTGCCGGTCCCACATGTGCATGGTCGTGCCGAGCGAGGGGCCCAGGACCAGAACCGGGGCGTCTTCTCTCCCGTCGAGGCGGTATTGCAGGGTGTTCGTCGGTGTCTCACTCACCCGCAAGACCCTCTCATCTCTCACCGGCTCCGACATCGCCGGGTCGAAACTTGCGGCTCCTGTCCCACATGGCGGGCGCTACTTCGTCCCTGTGAAGGTCGCGAAGACCACCGTGTTGGCCCGATAGCCGGTGTCGCTCGACCAGTCGCCGCCGCAGGTGATCAGCCGCAGCTCGGGGCGGCCCGAACCGCCGTAGACCTTGTCGTCGGGGAATCGGTCCTTGGGATGGACCTCGACCGCGTCGACGGTGAAGAGGGCCGTACGTCCGTCCTCGCGCTCGATCTCGATCCTGGCGCCCCGGGAGAGGGCGTCGAGCCGGTGGAAGACGGCGGGGCCGAGCGGGGTGTCCACGTGTCCGGCCACCACGGCCGTGCCCGGCGCCCCGGGGGCGGGGCCGTCGGCGTACCAGCCGGCCACGGTCGGGTCGGACGTGGGCGGGGGACGCAGCGCTCCGGCGCGGTCCAACTCCAGGGGGATGAGGCCGACGTTGATCCCGATGTCCGGAATCCTGAGCCACGCCGCGTCGGACGCGGGCAGCGGCCGGGGTCCGCTGCGGTCCCGTTCGGCCCCGGCGGCGGGCCGGGCGGGCGCCGGTGGGGCCTGCGCGGTCGTCGGCGGCCGCGAGCCGCCGTCGCCGCCGGGTACGTGGACGAGCAGGACGATGCCGACGAGCGTCGCCCAGGCGAGCGCCCTGACCGAGGGGACGCGCCGGGACGGCGCTCCGTCCGGCCTCGGCCCGGAGCCGTTCTTCATGCGGATCGTGCCTCCGCTGGATGACGGCCCCGGATCTCCTCGCGGAGCCGGGGCCGTGGCTGTGGCTGTGGGGCGTGGGCCCGTCGGGGCGTGGCCCCGTGGGCTCAGGAGGAGTTCCGGTCGGCGGTGGCGCGGCGGTGCCTCCTGATCAGGAAGCCCGCGGCGGCGCCGCCGATGAGCAGCGCGCCGACGGCGTACGGGCTGCCGCCGCCGTCCCCGTCCGCGGCGGCGGCGGCCCAGCCGAAGCCCGCTGCCACGGCACCGTTCGGCCGGCCGGAGATCTGGTAGGTGAGGGTCTGCTTGATGCGGGGCGGGCACTTGAGGGTCACGGTGTCCGTGCCGGAGCGAGCGTCCCACGGGAGCGTGAACTCACCGACGAGGACGCCCTTCCGGTTGCCCGGCAGGAGGTGGAACTGCCCGGCCACCTCCGACTCCCCCTTGCCGTAGGTCTCGTTGCCACAGGCGGTGGTGGTGACGGTGACGGTGCTGCCGGGGGTCGCCTTCCTCGGGTTGACCCAGGCGTCACCGGTGGGCGCCGCGACGGCGGCGGGTGCGGACAGGGCGAGGGTGCTCAGGACCAGGGCGAGCTGGATTCCTGTACGTGCGAGACGCATGCTTCTTCTCTCCTTCGGCGGAGCTTTCCTGGCCGGCTGGACCGCGCGGCACCTGTGCTGTGCTCCGAGCACGAGAAGATCCCCGACCGGTGATCACCGCAACGGGAGGATCGCGCCCGATGTCCCCCGGTCGGGGCCTTGATCATCCTTGCCTCTGATCATCGCCGCAGGTCACGGCGGCCCGTGCGCTGCGCGGAAACGCATGGCGTCCCGCGCGCGAACGGGCTAGGCGTGTCCCCGGGAAGCGGTCAGCCCCGGCCCAGGATCGCCGTGACGGCTTCCCGCAACGCCGCCACGGGTTCCGCCGACGCCCCTTCGGACCGCCACGCGACGAACCCGTCGGGGCGGACGAGCACCGCGCCGTCCGCGGTGACGCCGTGGGCCTCCGCCCAGTCCGTGTCGCTCTCGGGCGCGAGCTCCGCGTCGGACCCGTCGCCGATCCGGTACGAGTCGAGCGGCACCGCCAGCTCCTGCCCGACGCGTGCCGCCGCGGTGTGCCAGCCCCCGGGGCCGGCCTCGGAACTCAGGAGCACCAGGGACCGCTCGTACAGGTCGAGGGTGGAGACCCGGCCACCGGCGCGGTTCAGCCACAGGTGGGGTGCCCGGCTCCCGGGTTCGCCGGTCAGCCGCAGTCCGTCGGACACGACCGGCAGCGTCGGGTCGGCGCCCAGGACGGCGCCCTGCGGATAGCGGTAGCCGAGCACCTCGTTGAGCAGGCCGCCCTTCCTCCCCTTCGGGCTACCGGCGCCGGCGCCGGGGCCGGGGGCGTACCCGGGGTGGCTGTGTTCGACCGACCGCGACGAGGCGCGGGCGCTCGTCGCCTCCGCCACCGGCCGGCGCTCCGCGTCGTAGGACGCGAGCAGGCCGGGGCCGGCCCAGCCGCCCAGGACGGCGGCGAGCTTCCAGGCGAGGTTGTGCGCGTCCTGGATACCGGTGTTGGAGCCGAACGCGCCGGTCGGCGGCATCTCGTGGGCGGAGTCGCCGGCGAGGAACACCCGGCCGTCCGCGTACCGTTCGGCGACTCTCTGGGCCGCGTGCCAGGGAGCTCTGTCCGTGATCTCCACATCGAGGTCCGGCACTCCCACGGCCCGCCGGATCTGGTCCCTGCACCGCTCGTCGGTGAACTCCTCGAGCGTCTCGCCGTGTTCGGGGTGCCAAGGGGCGTGGAATACCCAGCGCTCCCGGTTGTCGACCGGCAGCAGGGCCCCGTCGGCCTCCGGGTTCGTCAGGTAGCAGACGATGAAGTGCCGGTCGCCGACGACGTCCGCGAGGCCGCGGGAGACAAAGGTGACGCTCACGTTGTGGAAGAGGTCGCCCGGACCGTTCTGCCCGATGCCGAGCAGCTCGCGGACCGGGCTGCGCGGGCCGTCCGCCGCGACGAGGTAGTCCGCGCGGATGGTGGTGTGCTCGCCGGTGTCGCGGCTCTTGACCTGTGCGGTCACCCCTTCGGCGTCCTGCTCGAACGACATCAGCTCCGTGGAGAACCGCAGATCCCCGCCCAGCTCCCGGGCGCGTTCCAGCAGCACCGGTTCGAGGTCGTTCTGGCTGCACAGGCACCACGCGGCGGGGCTGAAGCGGGCGAGACCGCCGCCGGGGTCGATCTCCTTGAACAGCCACTCGCCGACGTCGCCCACCAGGCTGGGCGTCTGCAGGATGCCGCTGTTCTCCGCCAGAACCGAGGCGGCCTTCTGGATGGACGGCTCGAGCCCGGCCGAGCGGAACACCTCCATCGTGCGCACGTTGTTGCCGCGGCCGCGCGGGTGGATCGAGGTGCCCGAGTGGCGCTCGACCAGGGTGTGCGGCACTCCGAGACGTCCCAGGAACAGCGAGGTGGACAGGCCCACCAGCGAGCCGCCGACGATGAGTACGGGCGTGCGGTGACCTGCTGCTTCGCCGGTCACGTCGAATCGGTTCATTGTTCGTCTCCCGGCGTCCTGCGACGCGAGTCGGGGATGGGATCCAGATTCAAGCCCTTCGGTGACGTGTCCGCGTGCCGGGGGCACCCGGATGACACGCGGTTCACTCGTCCGCTCGTTCGGGCTCGCGCGCTCTCGGCGCTGCTGTCAACCATCGACACATCACGACTCCGGCGTTTCGGTCGCGTAGGTCGTTCCCACCCCCCACCGAGAAGAGAAGAGGTGTGCCGGATGGCCCCCTCGGGACGCATCTCGCAGTCGGCGTTCGACGGCTCCAAGCTGCGAGTGATCCTCCTGCTCGACCTGTACGAAGGAGCTCAGCAGCAGTTCCTGGACGCGTACGAACTCATGCGCAAGCAGGTCGCCTCCGTTCCCGGTCACATCAGTGACCAGCTCTGCCAGTCCATCGAGAACCCCTCGCAGTGGCTCATCACCAGCGAGTGGGAGAGCGCTCCGCCGTTCCTCGCCTGGGTGAACAGCGAGGAGCACGTCCAGACGGTCAAGCCGATGCACAGCTGTGTCCGGGACACCCGTTCGATGCGCTACAGCATCCTCCGGGAGACCGGTCCGGGTCAGCGGGCCTCGCGGGCCGCGGCAGCGGCGGACGTGCAGGTCGCCCCCCGCGTGGGCGACGGTGTGGCGCGCCACGCCCTCACCTTCACCGTCAAGCCGGGCTCCGAGTCGAAGGTGGCGGAGCTCCTGGCCGGGTACGAGTCGCCCCGGGCCCAGGTCGACGAGACCACACGGCTGCGCCGTACCTCCCTGTTCATGCACGGCAACCGTGTCGTGCGGGCCGTGGAGGTGGAGGGCGACCTCCTCGTGGCGCTGCGGCACGTGGCCCGTCAGCCCGAGGTACGCGCGGTCGAGGAGGCCATCAACCCGTACCTGGAGCAGGACCGGGACCTGACCGACCCCGAGTCGGCGCGGGTGTTCTTCACCCGGGCCGCGCTCCCGGCCGTCCAGCACGTGGTGTCCAGCCGGCCGGCACCGGCCGAGCTGCGGCGGCACGCGCTGTACTACCCGGCCAAGGAAGGCCGCGGGATGGAGCTGGCCCGGCTGCTCGCCCACCAGGACCGGGCCGCGGCGGACGATCCGGACAGCCCGGTGTACGGCAGCACCGTGTTCCAGCGCGACGACATCGTGGTGCGCCTGGTCGACCTCACGGGCGAACTCGACCTCGACCCCGTCGCCTCCCTCGGGCTCAAGGGCTCCGGGAAGGCAGCGGAGCTCGAACTCCTCCTCGACGGCGCCGCGATCGGCGTCGAGGGCTCCCTGAAGACGGAGCGCAACCTCAACCGGCTCCTGTCGCACGCCGACATGCTGCCCGTCACCGACCGCTCGGCGGATTCCTGACGGCCGGTCACGGCCCCGTCGCAGTCGCTCCCCAGCACGTCACTGCCACATCCGGAGGTACCAACCATGCTCAAGCAGCGTCCACGCATCGTGAACCTGGACGAGACGGAACCCAACCGCAGGCGGGGAGGTGACCTGCGGGCCATGCTCACGCCGGCCACGGTGGGTTCCACCAGCGGCTTCATGGGCCTGGCCATCGTTCAACCGGGCGAGCGCATCGGCGAGCACTACCACCCGTACTCCGAGGAGTTCGTGTACGTCGTCTCGGGCGCGCTGGAAGTGGATCTGGACGGCGAGACGTACGCGCTCACGACCGATCAGGGTCTGCTGATCCCGATCGACATGCGGCACCGCTTCCGCAACGTGGGTGACGTGGAGGCGCGCATGGTCTTCCACCTGGGCCCGCTCGCCCCCCGGCCGAGCCTCGGCCACGTCGACACGGAGGGCACCGACGAGGCCGAGCTCGCCGCGGCGGGCCCGCACCTGACCGTGGGCGACCCGGGACAGGTGTCCGAGCGAAGCGGGGCCATCGAGTGACCCGGCGAGTGGCCGTCACCGGTATCGGTGTGGTCGCTCCGGGCGGCACCGGAGCGAAGGCGTTCTGGGACCTCCTCGCCGCCGGCCGTACCGCGACCCGCGGCATCACCCTGTTCGACCCGGTCGGGCTGCGCTCCCGCATAGCCGCCGAGTGCGACTTCGACCCGGCGGACCACGGCCTCGACCCGGAGCTGAGCCGCCACGCCGACCGGTACATCCAGTTCGCCGTCGTCGCCGCCGGGGAAGCCGTCCGCGACTCCGGACTCGACACCGAAGCCGAGGACCCGTGGCGCGTCGCCGTCTCCCTGGGCAGCGCCGTCGGCGGCACCACCCGGCTCGAACACGACTACGTCCTGGTCAGCGAGGGCGGGCAGCGGTGGGACGTGGACCACCGCACGGCCGACCCCAAGCTGCACCTGGCGTTCTCGCCGAGCACGCTCGCCTCCGTCGTGGCCGAACAGTTCGGCGCCCGCGGCCCGGTGCAGACCGTCTCCACCGGCTGCACCTCCGGCCTCGACGCCGTCGGCTACGCCTTCCACACGATCGAGGAGGGCCGGGCGGACGTCTGCATAGCGGGTGCGTCGGACTCCCCGATATCCCCGATCACCATGGCCTGCTTCGACGCCATCAAGGCCACCTCGCCCGACAACGACGACCCGGAGCACGCCTCCAGGCCCTTCGACAACAACCGCAACGGTTTCGTCATGGGCGAAGGCGCGGCCGTGCTCGTGCTCGAGGAGTACGAGCACGCCAGGGCCCGCGGTGCGCACATCTACTGCGAGATCGGCGGCTACGCCACCTTCGGCAACGCGTACCACATGACCGGTCTGACCGGCGAAGGCCTGGAGATGTCCCGGGCGATCGACTCCACGCTCGACCAGGCCCGGCTCGACCCGACGCTGATCGACTACGTCAACGCGCACGGCTCGGGCACCCGGCAGAACGACCGGCACGAGACCGCCGCCGTGAAGCTGTCCCTGGGGGCGCACGCCTACGACACGCCCATGAGCTCCATCAAATCCATGGTGGGGCACTCGCTGGGCGCGATCGGCGCGATCGAGGTGGCCGCCTGCGTCCTCGCGCTGAAGCACCAGGTGGTACCTCCGACGGCGAACTACGAGACCCCCGACCCCGAGTGCGACCTGGACTACGTGCCGCGCACCGCCCGCTCCCGGAAGCTCAGGAACGTGCTCTCCGTGGGCAGCGGATTCGGCGGCTTCCAGTCCGCGGTCCTCCTGACGGGGCCGGGCGGGAGGACACGATGAGCACTGAGCGCCCACGGCGGGCCGTCGTCACCGGCATCGGTGTGATCGCCCCCAACGGATTGCGTGCCGACGCGTACTGGAAGTCCGTCCGGGAAGGGCTGGGCGTCCTGGACCGGATCACCCGTGAGGGGTGCCAGGACCTGCCGCTCAAGGTCGCGGGCGAGGTCCGGGGCTTCGACGCCTCCGCCCTGATCGAGGAGCGTTTCCTCGTCCAGACCGACCGCTTCAGCCACTACGCGATGGCCGCGGCCCAGCTCGCCCTCGACGACGCCGGCATCGCCCACGACGACCCGGCGGAGCCCTTCGAGATCGGCGTCGTCACCGCGGCCGGTTCCGGCGGCGGCGAGTTCGGCCAGCGGGAGCTCCAGAAGCTCTGGGGTCAGGGATCCAAGTTCGTCGGCCCGTACCAGTCCATCGCCTGGTTCTACGCCGCGAGCACCGGCCAGATCTCCATCCGGAGCGGCTTCAAGGGACCGTGCGGGGTGGTCGCGAGCGACGAGGCGGGAGGCCTGGACGGCCTCGCCCACGCCGCCCGGGCCGTACGGCGTGGGACCGGTGCGGTGATCGTCGGAGCGGCGGAGGCGCCGCTCGCCCCGTACTCGATGGTGTGCCAGCTCGGATACCCGGAGCTCAGCACCGTCGAGGACCCGGACCGCGCCTACCGGCCCTTCACCCAGGGAGCCTGCGGCTTCGTCCCCGCGGAGGGCGGCGCGATGCTCGTCGTGGAGGACGAGGACCGCGCCCGCGACCGGGGAGCCACCGTCCGGGCCGTCGTGGCCGGTCACGGCGCCACGTTCACCGGCGCCTCCCGGTGGGAGGAGTCCCGGGAGGGACTCGCCCGCGCCGTCCGCGTCGCCCTCGACGAGGCCGGCTGCGCGCCCGAGGAGATCGACGTCGTCTTCGCGGACGCGCTCGGCGTACCGGAGGCGGACCGCGCCGAGGCGCTGGCGATCGCCGACGCCCTCGGGGCACACGCGACCCGCGTTCCCGTCACGGCGCCCAAGACGGGCATCGGCCGTGCCTACTGCGGGGCGCCCGTCCTGGACACCGCCGCCGCGGTCTTCGCGATGGAGCACGGCGTGGTCCCGCCCACCCCCAACGTGTTCGACATCTGCCACGACCTCGATCTGGTGATGTCCCGCGCTCGCCCCGCCGAGCTGCGCACGGCCCTGGTCCTCAGCCGGGGACTCATGGGATCCAACGCGGCGCTGGTCGTGCGCCGCGGCGACGACTCCGCCCGGTAGGACCGGGCGGGAAGGAGAGCACAGATGATCACCACCACCCTGACCTTCGACGAACTCGCCGCGCTGATGAAGCAGTCGGCCGGGGTCACCGTCGACGCCCGGGAGCTGGAGAAGGCGCCGGACGCGCCGTTCGCCACCCTCGGCGTCGACTCGCTCGGCCTGCTCGGGATCGTCGGCGAGCTGGAGAACCGGTACAGCGTGGCGCTGCCCACGGACGCCGAGCGCTCCAAGACGCCGGCCGAGTTCCTCGGCCTGGTCAACACCGCCCTCAAGACGGGAGTCTGACGTTGTCCGGTCACACTGACAACAGCATCACCATCGACGCCCCGCTCGACCTCGTCTGGGACATCACCAACGACATCGAGAACTGGCCGCGCCTCTTCAGCGAGTACGCCTCTCTCGAAGTGCTCTCCCGCGAGGGCGACTCCACCACCTTCCGCCTGACCATGCACCCGGACAAGGACGGGAAGGTCTGGAGCTGGGTGTCGGAGCGCACCGTCGACCGCCCCGGGCGGACGGTCCGCGCCCGCCGGGTCGAGACCGGCCCGTTCGACCACATGAACATCCGGTGGGAGTACGAGGAGACGCCGGCCGGCGTCCACATGCGCTGGGTGCAGGACTTCGCGATGAAGCCCGAGGCTCCCGTCGACGACGCCTGGATGACCGACAACATCAACCGCAACTCCCAGACGCAGATGGCCCTCATCCGGGACCGCATCGAGCAGGTCGCCCGCGACCGCCGGAGCGCCTCGGTCCTGCCCGGCTGACCGCACCCGGCCGGGTCCCCGCCCTCCCCCACACCCGCACTCCCAGGAAGGACGCTCGATGCACCACGCTCTGATCGTGGCCCGCATGGTGCCCGATTCGGCGCCGGCGATCGCCGATGTGTTCGCCGCCTCCGACCGCGGCGAACTCCCGCACCTTGTCGGCGTCACCCGGCGTCGCCTGTTCCAGTTCGGTGACGTGTACCTGCACCTCATCGAGTCGGAGCAGGACCCCGCGCCGGCCATCGCGAAGCTGACCGGCCACCCGGAGTTCCGGGACACCAGCGAGCGACTGTCGGCGTACGTCAGCGCGTACGACCCGCAGACGTGGCGGAGCCCCAAGGACGCCATGGCCCAGTGCTTCTACCGCTGGGAGCGCGACGGGGGTTCCTGACCCCGAGATACGCACGGCAGCACAACCCGAGGCCGCCCGCCCCGCGAACGACGCGGAGCGGGCGGCCTCGGGTTTCGGGTCTGCCGGACCTCAGCCGGGAACGGTGCACTCGAAGGCGTGGAGGTACGCGTTGACCGGGCGGATCTCGTCGATGACGAGCCCCGCGTCCGTCAGCCGGTCGACCATGCTCTGCCGGGTGTGCTTGGCACCGCCGACATTGAGGAGCAGCAGCAGGTCCATGGCGGTCGTGAACCTCATCGACGGCGTGTCGTCCACGAGGTTCTCGATCACGACGACCCGGGCGCCGGGGCGGGCCGCCCCGCGGACGTTGGCGAGGGCCCTGCGGGTGCTGTCGTCGTCCCACTCCAGGATGTTCTTGATGATGTACACGTCCGCCTGGACCGGGATGGACTCCCGGCAGTCCCCGGGCACGACGCGGACCCGGGAGGCCAACGGACCGTCCGCCCGCAGGCGCGGATCGGCGTTCTCCACCACCCTCGGCAGATCGAGCAGCGTGCCGTGCAGGTCGGGGTACTTCTCCAGCAGACTCGCCAGGACGTGGCCCTGACCGCCGCCGATGTCCACGACCGACGTCACGCCCCGCAGATCCAGCAGCTCGGCGACATCCTGCGCCGACTGCCGGCTCGACGTCGTCATGGCCCGGTTGAAGACGTACGCGGACTCGGGCGCGTCCTCGTTGAGGTACGCGAAGAACTCCCTTTCGTACACGTCCTCGAAGACGTTGCGGCCGGAGCGCACCGCCTCGTCGAGCTTCGGCCAGACGTCCCACGTCCACGGCTCGGTGCACCACAGCGCGATGTACCGCAGGCTCTGCGGGTCGTCCTCGCGCAGCAGCCGGGACATCTCCGTGTGCGCGAAGGTGCCGTCGGCCAGCTCGGTGAACACCCCCTGGCAGGACAGGGCGCGCAGCAGCCGGCGCAGGGTCCGCGGCTGGGTCTTGACCGCCCCGGCCAGGTCCTCCACGGTCATGGGCGTGTCGCCCAGGGCGTCGGCCACGCCGAGGCGGGCGGCCGCACGTACGGCGGCGGCGCAGGCCGCCCCGAATACGAGTTCCCGCAGCCTCATGGGCGGCGGCGGAGCCGGATCAACAGTCGTCATCTGTCGCCTTGTCTGTGCAGTCGTGCCGTGGGTGAGGGAGTGGGTCCGACCGTTCAGCACATGCCCGCGGGCTCCGAGACCTCACAGGTGTTGCCGCTGAAGGTGTTGCCCTTGCCGGTGTCCCGGTTGGCCAGGTCGGCCGAACCGTTGCGCAGGACGACGTTGTCGCGGATCTCGTTGCGCTCGTTGAGGGCGCCGACGAAGCTCTTGAAGAGCACGATGCCGCCCGACAGCGGCGAGGCGCCGACGTTGTCCTCGATCCGGTTCCGCTCCACCAGCGTCTCCTCGGCGCCGGTGAGGACGATGCCCGAGCCCTGCAGGAAGGGCAGTCGGGGCGTCTTGGGGCAGTGCTTGTTGTTGGCGTGGATGTAGTTCCGGCGCAGTTTCATCGCCCCGGCGCGCGGCGTGGACTCGTCGCCCACCACGAACACAGCGGCGCAGTTGCCGGTCGCCTCGTTGCGGTCGACGGTCAGGTTCCGCAGGCGCCGCACCGTGATGCCGATCCGGTTGCCGGAGAGCCGGTTGTGGCTGATCCGGGTTCCCTCGGCGTCGACGGCCCCGGCCTCCGTGTCGGTGGTGTTGGAGACGAACAGGCCGGCGTCCGCGTTGTCGCGGGCGACGTTGTGGGTCAGCTCGCTGCGGACGGACCGCTCCAGGGCGATGCCCCAGTTGCCGTTCTTCTCGGCCGTCACCCGATGGACCTTCAGGCGGTCGGTACGGGACGCCCACAGGCCGTTCTTGGCAAAGCCCTGGAGCGTGAGCGAGCGCACGGTGACGCCCGTGACGGGACTGCCGTCCTTGCCGGTCACGCAGACGCCGTGACCGGCCTTGGCGCAGATGTCGTCGGAAGCGGCCTTGCTGGGCGCGATGACCGTGGGGAAGACGGTCGAGCCGCGCAGGGTCAGGTCCGATGTGGTGATGCGGACGCTCTCACGGTAGGTGCCGGGAGACAGGACGACGGTGTCGCCCGGCTTCGCGGCGTCCACGGCCTTCTGGATCGATTCGCCGGGCTTCACCCGGTGCACCGTGCGGCTTGCGGTCGTCGGGGCGGCTGCGCCGAGACTCGTGGCCACGACAGCCACGGTGCAGGCCAGGACGGCGATCTGTCGTTTGGTCATGTGTCGAAGCTATGAGCGGGCGTTCCGACCTGCCACCGCTGATCCTCCAGGCGGACCTGGGCATACCTCCCTGCGGTCCACGCGATGGGCGTGGCGCGCGGGTCCTGAGGGGAAACGCCGCTCCGCCGTGGACCATGGGGGCCGCCGAGGGCACCGCTGCGGTGCGGCGGGCAGGGAAGAGGTTTCGGATGCGCAAGTGGTGGCCCTTGGCGGCGATCTGTCTGGGCACCTTCATGCTGCTCCTCGACGTCACGATCGTGGTCGTGGCGCTGCCCGCCATGGCGGCGGACTTCGGCACCACGCTCTCCGACCTGGAGTGGGTGGTGGACGTCTACGCGCTGGCCCTGGCGTCGCTGCTGCTCGGCGTCGGTTCCCGCGCCGACCGGATCGGCCGCAGGAAGGTGTACCTCGTCGGGCTGGTCGTCTTCACCGCGGCCTCGGTGGTGTGCGCGATCGCCCCGAACGCGGGTGTGCTGATCGGCGCCCGGGCGGTCCAGGGTCTTGGCGCCGCCGGGATGTTCGGTACGACGATCGCCCTGCTCGGCATGCACTACAGCGGCCGGGAGCGGGGGGTGGCCTTCGCCGTGTGGGGCGCCACCAACTCGGTCGCGGCGGCGGCCGGGCCGATGGTCGGCGGGCTCCTCACCCAGTACCTGGACTGGCGATGGATCTTCTTCGTCAACCTGCCGGTCTGCCTGGCCGCCGTCGTGATGACCCTGCGCTCGGTGCGCGAGGCCAAGGGCGAGGGCCGGCAGCGTGCGGACGTCCTCGGCGTGGTGACCTTCACGGTGGCCAGCGGGGCCCTCACGTTCGGGCTGATCCGGGCCCACTCCGAGGGCTGGACGGCGCCCTTCACGCTCGGCCTGTTCGCGGCGGCGGCCGTCGGCCTCGCCCTCTTCGTCGTAGTCGAGACGAGACACGAGCACCCCGTCCTCGATCTGTCGCTGTTCCGCAGGCCGTCGTTCACCGGCATCATGATCAGCGCCCTGTTCCTGCAGGGCGCCGCGTTCGCCTATCTGCTGTACGAGTCGCTGTGGATGCAGTCCGTCCTGGGGTACGAGCCCGTCCAGGCGGGTCTGTACATCCTGCCCATGTGCGCCGCCGCGTTCGTCGTCTCGGCGCTCGCGGGCCGCTTCGGCCCCTGGCCGCCCCGGGCGTGCATCGGCGGAGGTCTCGCGCTGATCGCCCTGGGCTCCGGCATGCAGGCCGGCCTCGACGCGGGGTCCTCGGGCAGCAGCCTGGTGGCGGGGCTCGTCGTCGCCGGCCTGGGGGTCGGGCTCGTGACACCGAGCCTGTCGGCGGCGGCCCTGGCCACGGTCCCGCCGGAGCGCGCGGGCATGGTGGGCGGTGCGGTCAACACCTTCCGCCAGTTGGGCTTCGCCCTGGGGATCGCCGTGTTCGGCGTGATCTTCCAGTCGCGGATCGAGCGGGTGCTGAGGGCCGACGGCGGTGTCCCGGACCCGCACGGGACGGCCGCCGCTCTGAGCGGCGGACAGGCCCGGTCGATCATCGCCGGCCGGCCGGAGGGCGAACGCGCCGAGATGGCAGACCTGGTACGGGGGGCGTTCGCGTCCGGCCTGAACGGGGTCCTCGTCGTGGCGGCGGCGCTGGGGGCCGTCGCCTCCCTGCTCGTCGTCGCGACGGTACGCGTCCCGACGGGCGGCGCCGAGCGGCGGAAGCCGGACACGGGCGCGAGCCCGCGCGGACGGGAGACGCAGACGGACGCCGCCCGGTAGCGGGCGGGCGTCTATGCGGGTCCGCGGGGTCCGTCAGGGCGTCGTCGTGGACACCACGTACACCGTGGGGGACGCGGGGTCCGTGAGGTCGACGGTGATGTCCTGGTTCGGCCGGGGCTTGGGGCGGTCGACGGTGGTGGAGGACCAGACGCGGTCGGCAGGGAAGGTCCAGCCGACGATGTCCGCGTCGCGGTCGCTGACGGTGACCGTGCCGGAGGTCAGCGCCGAACGGCTGGAGCCGACCCCGTTCAGGAAGGTGTCGAGGCGGGCCGCGGTCGTCGTGAACTGGACGTACAGCCGGCTGGTCTTCCAGTTGCTGGTCTCGAAGTAGGCGACCTTCGAGCTGCCCTGTGGGATCGGCACCTCGAAGACCCGGCGCTTCATCAGCGAGGGCCAGTTGTCGCTCAGGCCCGTGGCCGAGGACTCGCGCTCCTTGTCGCGGCCGCTGTCGCGGCTCTGACCCGCGGAGATCATCAGATACCCGGCGGGGATGCCGACGAGCAGCACGATGATGATCGCCGTCAGCCAGCGCCGGCGGATCATGTGGCGCCGGTCCTCCGGCATCTTCGTGCTCTGTTCGGGCGAGGTGGTCGGGGAGGGGACGGTCATGAAGGCGGGTCCTGGGTGGTGCGGGAGGAGGTGCGTGGTTCGGTGGCGGCCCGGAGGACCTGGGCGTACCGCTCGTACCGTTCGTAGCGCTCGACGCGGCGCCGGTTGGCGCGGCGGAAGCGGCGGGCGACGAGCCGGGCGAGGTCGGCCGCGCCGACCATACCTGCCTCGGGGCCGAGCTGGGCCTTGGTGATCCGGGCCTCGGGGCGGTATCCCCGGCCGGTGAGGTGGCGCCGGAAGGCGTCCCTGGCCGGGCCGATCAGCAGGTCGTCGGCGGCGCTGACGCCCCCGCCGATGACGAAGCAGGAGGGGTCGAGGGCGGCGGCCAGGTTGGCGATGCCGACGCCCAGCCACTGGCCGATGTCCTGGAGGAGCTCGACGCACATGGCGTCGCCCTCGCGGGCCAGCTCGGTGATGAGCGGTCCCGTGATGTCCGGGACGTGGCCCTTGACCCGCTCGATGATGTTGTACGCGACCGGGGAGTCGGCGGCCGCCAGCTCCTTGGCCTCGCGGACCAACGCGTTTCCGGAGCTGTACTGCTCCCAGCAGCCCCGGTTGCCGCACGGGCAGCGGTGGCCACCGGGGACGACCTGCATATGGCCGAACTCGCCGGCCACCCCGTACTTGCCGCGCTTGACCCGGCCGTCCTCCAGGATCGCGCCGCCGATGCCGGTGCCGAGCGTGATCATGACGAGGTGGTCCTCGCCGCGCCCGGCGCCGAAGCGCCACTCGGCCCAGGCGGCCGTGTTCGCGTCGTTGTCGACCATGACGGGCACGGCGAGCCGGGACTGGAGGGAGTCGCGCAGCGGCTCGTTGCGCCAGGCGAGGTGCGGGGCGAAGAGGACGGTGGCCCGCTCGGCGTCCACCCAGCCCGCCGCGCCGATGCCGACGGCGTGCACGTCGTGCCGGTCGGAGAGGTCCAGGACCAGTTCGACGATGGTGTCCTCGACGACCTTGGGGCTCTTGGACTTGTCCGGCGTCTCGGTCCGTACCTTCTCCAGGATCGTGCCGTCCGCGTCGACGACCCCGGCCATGACCTTCGTACCGCCGATGTCGATGCCGACGGTGGGCACCCGGGGCGCGGTCAGGTGGGAGCGCCGCTCCCGGGTGCCGACGGTCCGCAGCACCGTGGCCCGGGCGGCGCCGCGGTGGGAGAGGTCGCGGTAGGTACTCATCGGCTCGATTCTGCCAGGTGCGGTGTAGGAGGGCCGTGACGAGCGAGCGGGCGGGTCACGAGGGCCTGTCCGACCCTGATCGGCCGGACAGGCTCTAGCCCTGTGGGCGCTCCAGCTCGTGTCGGAGGTCGTCCAGCTCGCTGCCGCCCGCCATCTGCCGGGTCAGCTCGTCCAGCGTGACCGAACTCTTGGTGTGGCTGCCCGCCATGACTCCGCGCTTGAGCAGGACGAACCGGTCGCCGACGAGGTAGGCGTGGTGCGGGTTGTGGGTGATGAGGACCACGCCGAGGCCTTGGTCACGGGCGGCGGCCACATACTTCAGGACCACTCCGGACTGCTTGACGCCGAGCGCGGCGGTCGGCTCGTCCAGGACCAGGACCTTGGCGCCGAAGTGGACCGCCCGGGCGATGGCCACGCACTGGCGCTCGCCGCCGGAAAGGGTGCCGATGGGCTGGTCGACGTCGCGCAGGTCGATGCCCATGCGGAGCAGTTCGGTACGGGTCGTCTCGCGCATCAGCTCGACGTCGAGGCGCTTGAAGGGGCCCTTGCCCTTCGTGGGCTCCGAGCCGAGGAAGAAGTTCCGCCAGACCGGCATGAGGGGGACGACGGCCAGGTCCTGGTAGACGGTGGCGATGCCGCGGTCGAGCGCGTCGCGCGGGTTGGCCAGGGAGACCTCCTCGCCCTCGATGCGGAAGGTGCCTGCGTCGTGCCGGTGCAGTCCGGCGACGATCTTGATGAGGGTGGACTTGCCGGCGCCGTTGTCGCCGAGGACGCAGGTGATCTCGCCCGCGTGGACCTCCAGGGAGACCCCTTCGAGGGCGCGGATGTTGCCGTAGAACTTGCTGACGTCGTCGAGCTCGACGAGAGGGGTGGCTTCCGTCGTCATTTGGTTGCCTCCACGCGCCTGCGGATCCAGGCGTTCAGCAGGGTCGCGAGCAGGAGCATCGCTCCCAGGAAGAACTTGAACCAGTCCGGGTTCCACTCCGCGTACACGATGCCCTTGCTGGTCATGCCGAAGATGAACGCGCCGACCGCCGAGCCGATGGCGGAGCCGTAACCGCCGGTGATCAGACAGCCGCCGATGACGGCCGCGATGATGAAGATCAGCTCGTTCCCGACGCCCTCGCCGGACTGGACGACGTCGAAGGAGAAGAGCAGGTGCTGGCCGGAGATCCAGGCGCAGAAGGCCACGCCCATGTAGAGGCCGATCTTGGTCCGGTGGACCGGGACGCCGACCGCGCGGGCCGCGTCGGCGCCGCCGCCGACGGCGAAGATCCAGTTGCCGAAGCGGGTGCGCAGCAGGATCCAGGTGGCGACGGCGACCAGGCCGATCCACCACAGGATGGTGACCTTGAGGTCGACGCCGCCGATGGTCACCTGCGAGGCGAAGAGCTTCTTCGCCGAGGAGAAGCCCTCCATGTCGGCGATCGACTTCGTGGAGACCGTGCCGCTGATGAGCTTGGTGAAGCCGAGGTTCAGGCCGGTCAGCATCAGGAAGGTGCCGAGGGTGATGATGAAGCTCGGCAGCTTGGTGCGGGTCAGCATGACGCCGTTGAAGACGCCGATGGCGAGGGTGACGAGCAGCGAGACGCCGACGCCGACCCAGACGTTCGCGGTCATCTGGTAGCTGAACATCGAGGAGATCAGCGCCGAGCTGGTGACCAGGACGCCCGCCGAGAGGTCGAACTCGCCGCCGATCATCAGCAGCGCGACGGGCACCGCCATGATGCCGAGGGTGGAGGCCGCGTAGAGGACCGTGCCCAGGCTGGACGCCTTCAGGAAGCTGTCGGCGACGAGCGAGAAGAAGACGAAGAGGGCGATCGCGCCGACGATCGAGCCGAGCTCGGGCCGGGCCAGGAGCTTCTTCAGCGGCGAGGTGCGCAGCAGCCGCTCGTCGACGTGGTCGATGCCGTCTCCTGTCGGGGCGATCCCGCTCATCGGGTGCCCCGCTCCGTGTAGCCCTTGAGCGCGGTGGCGTCGTCCTTGGTGATGATCTGCGGGCCGGTGAGGACCGGCTTGCCGCCGCCGAGGACGTCGGCGTTGTACTTGTACAGCCAGAGCAGGTCGACGGCCTCGTAGCCCTGGAGGTAGGGCTGCTGGTCCACGGCGAAGCCGAGGGCGCCCGAGGAGAGCCCGGTGGCGACCTTGGCGTTGAGGTCGAAGGTGTCGATCTCGGCCGCGGATCCGGCGGTCTTCTTCGCCTGGACGGCGGCGTCCGCGAAGGGCGCGCCGAGGGTGACGACGGAGTCGATGGCCGGGTCCGACTGGAGCTTGGCCTCGATGGAGGCCTGGACGTCGGGCATGTTGGTGCCGTCGACGTACAGGTTCTCCATCTCGCCGTCGAAGGTCTTCTTCGCTCCGGCGCAGCGCTGCTCGTGGCCGACGTTGCCCTGCTCGTGCAGGACGCACAGGGCCTTCTTCTTCCCGCGCTCGTCCAGCTCGTCGCCGACGGCCTCACCGGCGACGGTCTCGTCCTGGCCGATGTGGGTGAGCGCCCCGAAGGCCTTGGACTGCTCGGAGCCGGAGTTCACGGTGATCACCGGGATGCCGGCCTTGACCGCCTTCTCGACGGCCGCCTTCATCGCGTCGGGCTTGGCGAGCGTGACGATGAGGCCGTCGACGCCCTTCGCGATGTACGAGTCGATGAGCTGGGCCTGCGCCTGCGCCTCGTCGCTGTGGGCGTAGAGGAAGTTGATGTTGTCCTTGACGGCGGCCTGCTCGGCGCCGTTCTGGACGATGTCCCAGAAGGTGTCCCCGTCGCCCGAGTGGGTCACCATGGCGAAGGTCCACCGGGGGGTGTTCACGGCCGCCTTCCCCTGGGCCGCGGCCGCCTTGCGGGCGTCCTCCGCGCGCTTCCCGCCGGTGCTGCTGCACCCCGCGAGTGCGGCGGTGAGCGCCACCGCGAGCACGGCGCCGACTGCGGCGCGTACCCCTCCTGTCCGAAGCCTGGTCACGAGGCCGTGCCCTCCTTTGTGTCCTTCTGCGTGCATTGCAGTATCGGTCATGGGGGTCGCGCGGACTTCAGCGGGTCTGCAGGTCAGGGGCGGACCAGGAGCTGGAACTCGAAGGAGTACCGCGAGGCCCGGTAGAGGTGGGAGCCGAACTCGACGGCGCGGCCCGTGTCGTCGAAGGTGGTGCGTTCCATGGTGAGCAGCGGTGCTCCCTCCTCCTCGGCGAGCAGTTCGGCCTCGGCGGCCGTGGCGGCGCGGGCGCCGACGGTCTGGCGGGCGCTGTGCAGAGTGATACCGGCGCCGCGCATCAGCCGGTAGAGGCCGGTCGCCTCGAGGCGGCCCGCGTCCAGGTCGAGCAGTCCGGCCGGGAGGTGGTTGCGCAGGTACGCCATGGGCTCGTCGTGCGCCGTACGGAGTCGCTCCACGTACCGGACGTCGCTGCCCTCCGGTACGCCGAGGGCCGCCGCGACCGGGGCTGCGGCGGGTTCGACGCGGTCGACGAGGACCCGGGTGGCGGGGCGCTGGCCGGCCGTCTCCAGGTCGTCGTAGAGGCTGCTGAGCTCCAGCGGACGCCGGACCTGACTGTGCACGACCTGCGTGCCCACGCCGCGCCTGCGGACCAGGAGCCCCTTGTCGACCAGCGACTGGATGGCCTGCCGAACGGTGGGCCGGGACAGGCCGAGGCGGGTGGCGAGGTCGATCTCGTTGCCGAGCAGGCTGCCGGGTGCCAGGGAACCGTTCTCGATGGCCGCTTCCAGCTGCCGGGCGAGCTGGTAGTAGAGCGGGACCGGGCTGGTGCGGTCCACGGCGAGTGGGGGCGGCTCGGCGGACGGCGGCTGCTTGGACACGGACGGGAGCGTAGCCCGAGGAGATGATGACAGGAAGTGGTGAAGTCCGATTGTCCTGACAAATCCTCGGGCGAATGCCTCCCAGGGCTACCGCGCGCTCCACACGGTGATCTTCAGCTTCAGGAACCCGGAGTCCCGCCTCGACTTGAAGGAATTGCTGACGACCTCGGCGTACGCGATGGTCCCCTGCGCGTTGTAGAGGCACAGACCCGCCCCGGCGCGCAGTGTCACGAGGTCGAGCCGATACTCGAACCTGGTCACGGACTTGCACGTGGCGAGGGAGCCCGATTCCCCGGACCGCAGCACCACCAGCCGCGTGCCCTCCTC
Organism: Streptomyces sp. NPDC026092; assembly: GCF_040638605.1. Taxonomy (NCBI): domain Bacteria; kingdom Bacillati; phylum Actinomycetota; class Actinomycetes; order Kitasatosporales; family Streptomycetaceae; genus Streptomyces; species Streptomyces sp. NPDC026092. Next base: position 156,520 of record NZ_JBEZYN010000014.1, on the reverse strand, counting down.
ACCGTTCTGGAAGTCCTCGGGAAGGCTGTAGAAGTCCACTCCTTCCTCGTACGGTCGGACCTGCAGCGGATTCTCGTCGAGCCGAATCCCGTAGTCCGATCCGATTTCGACCGTCTGCGTCCGGGCGCCCCCATCGGCACCCGGCCCAGGACCGCCCGACGCCGAGGGCGTCGGCGCGGTGGACGGCGCGGCCGTGGCCGGCGCCTCCGGTGCGGCCGGGACGGTGACGGTCCTGGTGACGTACACGGTCTCGGTCACGGTCCTGGCCGTCGGAGAGTTGAAGACCACCGGAAGCCCGAAAAAGCCCAGGATGAGGCCCAGCACCGCGGTGACGGCGGAGACCAGCGCCGCCACCTCACCGAGACGAGCACGCGACCCGCGCCCGTCGGTCGCGTCCGGGCTCCCCGGCGCGGGTGTGGAGGTGGCGTCCGGTCCGGAGGTCGGAGTGGAGCCGGAGCCAGGCGTGCCAGTCATCGAAAATCACTCCCCCGTGTGGTGACTGTCGTTCGTTCGGTACCCCTGACGAGCATGACCATTACAACCTGACGCAGCCGGAGGCGCGGCCGGTTTCACCTTCGGCACGTCGACAGCGGGCCGAGGAGGCGGGTCGCCTGTCGACGTCCGATTGTCCTGACAAATCCTTGACAGGGTCCCGGTCCGGCACCACCTTGGGGCCATGCGTATCGGACTGATCGGAACGGGTCGTATCGGGGCCTTCCACGCGGGCGCGCTCGCCCGCCACCCGGAGGTCGAGTCGCTGGTGGTGGCGGACGCGGACGCCGAGCGGGCGGCGCGGGTGGGTGGGGCGATCGGCGCGGAGCCGGCGCCGAGCGTCGACGCCCTCCTGGACCACCACGCGCTCGACGCCGTCGTCATCGCCTCCGCCACCGCCGCCCACGCCGAGCTGATCGCCCGCGCGGCGGGCGCGGGGCTGCCCGCCTTCTGCGAGAAGCCCATCGCCCTGGACGTGCCGGGCACGCTCGGGGCGCTGCGGGCGGTCGAGGCGGCGGGTACGGAGCTCCAGCTCGGCTTCATGCGCCGCTTCGACGCCGGTTACGTGGCGGCCCGGGAGGCGGTGCGGTCCGGGCGGCTCGGCCGGCTGCACACCGTGCGGGCGGCGACCTCGGACCCGGCCCCGCCGCCCGCCGCGTATCTGCCGCTCTCCGGGGGCCTCTTCCGGGACTGCCTGGTGCACGACTTCGACATACTGCGCTGGGTGACCGGGCGGGAGGTCGTCTCGGTGTACGCGACCGGCTCGGACGCGGGCCCCGCGATGTTCCGCGAGGCGGACGACGTGGACACGGCGGCGGCGGTGCTCACCCTGGACGACGGCACGCTGGCGGTGGCGACGGCGACCCGGTGCAACGGCGCCGGGTACGACGTACGGATGGAGCTGGCCGGCGAGCTCGACCAGATCGCCGTCGGCCTGGACGACAGGACCCCGCTCACCTCGGTGGAGCCGACGGGCCCCGCGGCCCCGGTCAAGCCGTGGACGGGCTTCCTGGAACGCTTCGCTCCGGCGTACGAGGCCGAACTGGACGCGTTCGTACGCCTGGTACGGGGCGAGGCCCCGAACCCCTGCGACGGCCGGGAGGCCCTGGAGGCGCTCCGGATCGCGGAGGCATGCGAGCGCTCACGGCGCGAGGGCCGCCCGGTCCGCGTGGACGAGATCGCGTCGTAGACGGACCGGGCGGGGCGCTCGTGGGAGCTCTCAGCCCGTCGCCGCGAGCACCGTGCCCTGGGCGACCGCGCACAGGGTCTCGGTGCCCCCGCCGTCCACGGTCAGCAGGTCGCAGCGCACCACGGCCTGCCGACGGCCCGCGTGGACGACCGAGGCGCGGGCGCGCAGGGTCACGCCGACGGCGGGGCGGACGTACTGGATGGAGAACCCGGCCGTCAGGACGGCCGGGCCGAGGGCCGCGCCGGCCGCGAAGGTCAGCGCGTTGTCGGCGGCGTACGAGAGCACCCCGCCATGGACGAAACCGTTCTGCTGCTGGAGTTCCTCGCGGAGGTCCACCTCCAGGGTCGCCCCGCCCGCGCCGAAGGCGGTGAGCCGGGCGCCGACGAACCGGCTGAACGGCTGGGCGTCGAGGACCTTCCGCGCGACATCGAGGTCGAAGTCCGGGGTGGGTGCGGTGTCGGTCATCGGGTCACCACCGGACGGGCAGGCGGCGGACACCGCGGATGAGGAGGCCGGGCATCCACTCCCAGGGAGCGGCTTCGGGCTCGAGTTCCAGCCGCGGAAAGCGCTCCAGGAGTGTCCGGATCGCGATGGTGCCCTCGAGGCGGGCGAGCGGGGCGCCGAGGCAGTAGTGCAGGCCGTGCCCGAAGGCGAGGTGGCCGCGCGGTTCGCGGCGGATGTCGAAGCGGTCCGGTTCGGGGAAGCGGGCCGGGTCGCGGTCGGCGCCCGCGAGGGAGACGAAGACCGGCGCGAGGGCCGGGATCTCCGTACCGCCGACGGCGGTCGCCTCCTTGGCGATCCGGAAGGTGGTGGTCTCCACCGGACCGTCGTAGCGCAACCCTTCCTCGACGGCCCCGTCGATGAGCCCGAAGTCGGCGCGCAGGTCGGCGAGTTGGTCCGGGTGGGCGAAGAGGGCCCGCATCGTGTTGGAGATCAGATTGACGGTCGTCTCGTGCCCGGCGATGAGCAACACGTAGGCCATCGCCCGCAGTTCGGGCAGCGACAGCCGGTCGCCGTCCTCGTCGCGGGTGGCGATCAGCGCGGACAGCAGATCGCCGGCGGGCCCGGCCGCCCGCTTGTCCTCGATGAGCTCACCGAGGTAGGCGCCGAACCCCTCGACGACCTCCCGCTCGGGCGTGCCCCCGGTCGGCGCGACCAGCTCGTTCGACCAGCGGCGGAAGGAGTCACGGTCGGCCGCCGGAACGCCGAGGAGCTCGCAGATGACGGTGATGGGCAGCGGGAAGGCGAAGGCGTCCACGAGGTCGGCACGGCCGGCCGGCTCCGCGGCCATCGCCTCGACCAGCTCGTCCGCGAGCTCCTGGACGCGCGGCCGCAGCGCCTCCACCCTCCGGGCGGTGAACTCCCGCGCGACGAGCTTGCGCAGCCGCGTGTGGTCCGGCGGGTCGACGGCGAGCAGGTTGGGACCGATGACCTCCTCGTCGATCGGCGTGAAGCCGATGACCGAGGGCGACTTGACCAGCCGCGGGTCGGTGAGCGCGGCCCGCCCCTCCTCGTGACCGACGACGAGCCAGAACTCCCAGCCGTCGGGCATACGGACGTGGTGGACGGGACCGCTCTCACGGAGCTTGGCGTAGTAGGGATACGGGTTCGCGGTGAAGTCCGCGCCGTACTCCCCCAGATCGATGACGGACATCGTCCCAGCCTAGATCGCGGCTATCGGCCGTCCTCGTCCAGGAGGCCCGCGTCGTGGACCAGGAGGGCGATCTGGACACGGTTGTTGAGGTCGAGTTTGGCCAGAATGCGTGAGACGTGGGTCTTGACCGTCGGCACGCTCAGGTACAGGGCGGCGGCGATCTCGGCGTTGGACTGGCCTCGGCCGACGGCGATCGCGACCTCGCGTTCCCGGTCGGCGAGTTCGGCGAGGCGGACGGTGGCGGTGGTGCGGCGCGGCTGTTCCTGATGGCCGACGACGTGGGTCATCAGCTGGCGGGTGACGGCCGGGGAGAGGACCGGGTCGCCGGAGGCGACGCGGCGTACGGAGGCGACGATCTCGGCCGGCGGGGTGTCCTTGAGGACGAAGCCGGCGGCTCCGGCCCGCAGCGCGCGCAGCACGTGGTCGTCGGCGTGGAAGGTGGTGAGGACGAGGACCTGGGGCGCGTCGGGGCGGGCGCGGAGCCGTTCGGTGGCGGTGAGGCCGTCGACGTACGGCATCCGGATGTCCATGAGGACGACGTCGGGGGCGAGCCGGGCGACGAGGTCGGGGACGTCCCGGCCGTCGGCGCCCTCCCCGACGATGTCGATGTCGTCGGCGCCGCCGAGCATCAGGGTGAGTCCCGCGCGGACCAGGGGGTCGTCGTCGACGATGAGCAGCCGGATGGTCATGGGGGCCACGGTAGCCAGGCGTGGAGGAGGAAGCCGCCGTCGGGGGCCGGACCGTGGTCGAGGCGTCCGCCGGCGAGGGTCGCGCGCTCGGTGAGGCCGATGAGCCCCTGGCCGGATCCGGGGACGGGCGGGACAGGGCCGGTCGGGGCGGGGTTGTGGACGTCGACGGTCAGGCCCTCGCCGGGGCGGCCGCGCACGGTGACGGTGACGTCGGTGCCCGGGGCGTGCTTGCGGGCGTTGGTGAGGCCCTCCTGCGCGATCCGGTAGACGGTGCGACCGGTCGCGGTGGGGACGGCGGCCGGGTCGTCGACGGTGGTGTCCAGGACGACCTTCGCCCCGGCGGCGCGGGACTCGGCGACGAGCTCGTCCAGGGTGGCCAGGGTGGGCTGGGGGCGGTCGCCCTCGCCGCCCTCGCCGGGCGCCCGCAGTACCCCGATGATCTCGCGGAGGTCCTGGAGCGCCTCGTGGGCGCTGTCGCGGATGACGCCGGCGGCCCGGGCGACCTGCTCGGGCGGGGCGTCGGGGCGGAACTCCAGGGCTCCGGCGTGCACGCTCAGCAGGGTGAGGCGGTGGGCGAGGACGTCGTGCATCTCGCGGGCGATGGCCTCCCGGGCGAGCCGCTGCGCCTGCTGGGCGCGGAGCTCGGCCTCGGCCTCGGCGCGCCTGGCCCGTTCGCGCAGCGCCTCGACGAGCTGGCGCCGGGAGCGTACGAGCATGCCCCACGCGGTCATGAGCAGGATCAGGATCAGGCCGATGGCGATCCCGAGCGGCGCCCCGGTGGAGGGGTCGGGGCGTACGAAGACGGCGGCGACGGAGCAGGCGGCGGCGAGCGCGCCGATCCAGGCGATCTCCCGGAAGGGCTTGCGGACGGCGACGCTGAACAGGCTCACCAGGAAGGCTCCCCCGGCGACCGGCGCGACGACGCTGACGAGCGAGAGCACGACGGCGAGGCCCACGGGCCAGCGGCGGCGGAGCCAGAGGGCGCAGCAGGCGACGGCGCCGGCGACCTGGTCCGCGAAGGCCACGACCTCGCTGTTGTACTGGTCGCTGGTCTCGGCGGCGAGAAGGCCGACGAAGACGGCGCAGAGGAAGAGCGCCGTGTCGACGACCCAGTCCCGTACGGTCCGCCGCGGCCTGCGGCCGGATGCGCTGCCGGCCGTGGGGTCGGCCATGGCTGAGGGCAGCAGCCAGGCGTAGGGGTCCGTACGTGTCATACAGACCAAAGTACGCACGTCAGGGGCGCGGAGCCGGTCCTGAGCCGCCGGAAGCGACCAAAGTCGCGAGGGAGGCGACTTCGGTAGCACGGGGTGTGGCCTCCTGGCCGACGCGGGGGCCGCGCCCCGGGCGCCAGGATCGGCGCATGAGGAAGTTCCTGGAGTTCGTGGGCGGGGTCGTGCTGGTCGGCGGCCTCGCGGGGGTGGTGCGCGAGTTGACCGGTTGGTTCCCCATCATGGGGTTCACCCGGGCGCTGACGGACAACGTCTGGTTCCTGGAGGGCCGCGAGATCCTCGCCAACGTGGCGATCGCGGTCGTCGGCTTCGCGATCGTCATGATCGCCGACACCAAGCGCCGTACCTGAGTCGGGTGGGGGAGGTCGGTCGTTCCGGTGACCGGATGCCCCCGTACGGATCGCGGGCGGTGCGCGGCTCGCCGAGGTGTAGTGGGGTGGGCCGCACCGAACGGCCCATTTCCACCGACAGGGGGCGACCGCCGTGAGCCGAGAGCACGCCCCCGGACCGACCGGACCCACCGGGCCGATCGAGCCGACCGGGCCGACCGGGCCGACCGGGCCGGAGCGGCGGGACGAGGTCGTCGGCGAGGCCCGCTGGCCGATGGCCACCGCCGTCGTCGCCGCCATGGTGCTGACCCTGTTGCTCCCCGACGACCTCCGCCTTGCCCCCGTCTGGGTGCTCCCCAGCGTCGAGGGGCTGCTCCTGCTGGCGCTGATCGCGGGCGACCCGGGCCGGATCGACCGCCGCTCCTCCGCCCTGCGCACCGTGGCGGTCGCCCTGGTGGGCGTCCTGGCGCTCGGCGCCGTCTGGTCGACCGTCCAACTGGTCGACGACATCATCCACGACGGGGCGGAGACCGCCTCCGCGACGAGTCTGCTGCAGACCGGCGGCACCGTCTGGGCCGGTACCGTCCTCGCCTTCTCCCTGCTCTACTTCGAACTCGACAGCGGCGGCCCGGGCGCCCGCGCCCACCACATGCCCGCCGCCCCCGCGCTCGCCTTCCCCCAACAGCTCAGCCCCGAGATCAGCCCGCCCGACTGGCGCCCGCGCTTCGTCGACTATCTCTACCTCGGACTCACCAACGCGACGGCGTTCAGCCCGACCGACGTCATGCCGCTGGCCCCCTGGGCCAAGATCGCCATGGCGGTCCAGTCGCTCGTCTCCCTCCTCATCCTCGGCCTCGTGGTCGCCCGCGCCGTCAATGTGCTCGCCTAGGGGCCGCTGGAGGCCGCCGCGGCCCGCCGCAGCCCGCCCGAAAAGGCATGATTCATCCCCCAGCGGATAGAGTCGGCGGGTGGCCAGAGGCACAGAACACGCCGAGGGACCGGGACCGTTCACGACCCGGCTCACCTGGCGGCTCGGGGACGGCGGCACCGCGGTCTGGGAGTCGCGCCTGGCGCGCAAACGCGCGCGGCTGACCGTACGCGCCGCCGGGGAGCCGGAGCCTCGCTCCCGTACGGCGGACAGCGTGGCCGTCGCCCGGACCCGCAGGCTCAACGCCGTCGCCGCGGGCGCGTTCACCGTCGGCGGGGCGCTCTTCGCCCTCGGCGCCGCCTTGGCCCAGTTCGGCCCGGGTGATGTGACGGGTGCCTGGATCTACTTCGCCGGCGGCCTGTTCTTCAACACCGGCGGGTACGCCTCACTCCTCCAGACCGTCAACACACCCCTCCGGGACGGAGCGGCCGGCGCGCTCGCCGCGCGGCCCTGGTCCTGGTGGAGGTACGAGCCCTCCCGGATCGACTGGCTCAGCGCGTTCCTGCTGTTCGCCGGCACGATCGTGTTCGGCATCAACCTCGTGGGCTCCCTGCTGCAGGGGCTCACGGTGCAGCAGGCGAACCGGCTCATCTGGGCCCCCGACATGGTCGGGTGCATCCTGTTCCTGGTCTCGGGGCACCTCGCGCTGGTCGAGGTCTGCCACGGCCGGCCCCGGGTGCGCGCGCACGACCTCGCGTGGTGGATCGTCGCCGTCAATCAGCTCGGCTCGGTCCTCTTCATGGTGTCGGCCCTGGCCGCCTTCACCCGACCCGCGACCGGGAGTCTGGTGAACGTCGACATCGCCAACTGGGGCACCCTTGCCGGAGCGGCGTGCTTCTCCGCCGGCGGGGTGCTCCAGTTCTACGAGCGCCCCGACTGAGGCCTACGAGCGACCCTGACTCGCCTCGTTGAGGCGGGTGACCTCGGCGAGGTGTTCGGCCATCCGGTGGGAGACGGAGCCACTGGTGTAGAGGACCCCGCCGATCACCGCGAACGGGATCGAGCCGCCGAGGATCGCGACCATCTCGGGCCAGTCGCGCTCGGCGACGCACGCGTCGCGCTCGCTGTGCAGGTACTCGGAGCTCCAGCGGGACTCGCACTCGTCCTCGCTGCGGCCGTCGACGGCGGTGTACGGGAGGAAGATCCCGACCACGAACCAGATCCACAGCAGCCCGGCGACCGTGAGCAGCCCGAGCCCCCAGCCCTGGGTGCGCCGTGCGCGGGCGCGGAAGTCTATGTCGTACGGCAGTGAACGCATGGGCCAAGAACCTACCGGGCGCTCTCGTCGGCGGCCCGGCGGCCCCAACTCGTGCCCGCGAGCACCAGGATGGCGCCCGCGAAGCCCAGCGCGCCGGGGCGGTCGCCGGCGATCGCGATGCCCGCGGCGGCGGCCCACAGCGGCTCCGTACCGAGCAGCAGGCTGACCCGGGAGGGGGACGTGCGGCGGACGGCCCACATCTGCACGAAGAAGGCGAAGAGCGTGCAGAAGACGGAGAGGAAGAGCAGGCCGGCCCATTCGCGCGGCCCGAAGTCGAGCGCCACCGACCAGGGCGAAGCGCCGGTGCCGGGGACGGTGGCCAGCAGCGCGAAGACGGCGACGGCCGAGCCGAGTTGGACGGTGGTGAGGGAGAGCGAGTCGGCTTCCTGGACGGCCTTGAGCCGGGCCATGGCCATGACATGCACGGTACGGGCGAGGGCGGCGAGCAGCATCAGGAGGTCGCCGAGGGACGGGGCGGTGAAGCCGGCGCCCTGGGTCAGCAGCACCACACCGGCCACGGAGAGCCCAGCGGCGCCGAGGAACGCGCGGGGCGGCCTGGTGCGGGTGACGGCGGCCTCGGCGAGCGGGGTGAGGATCATGGTGAGGCTGATGATCAGGCCCGCGTTGGTGGCGGAGGTGTGGACGACGCCGTAGGTCTCCAGGAGGAAGATCCCGCTGAGGATCAGGCCGAGGAGGCCCGCGCCGCGCCACTGGTCCGCGCGCAGCGCCCGCAGCCCGCGCCATCCGGCGACCGCGAGCGCGGGCAGGACGACGGCGAAGCGCAGGACGAGGACGGCCACGACGGTGTGCGTGGTGGTGATGCCCTTGGCGGCGAGATAGCTGGCGCCCCAGACGACGGCGACGAGGAGCACCGGGAGGTCGGTGAGCCAGGCGCGGCGCGGGGCGCGAAGGGGTACGGAGGCGGCGATCGTGGACATCGGGGCGGCCTGCTCCAACACGTCGGACGGGGTGGAGACTTCAGCGGCTCGCACGCGGGACGATCACCGTACCGGGAGAGTCCTGTGGTGACTACACCTTTCTTACTCGAACGTTCCGTACTCGGGGCGGCCGGCCAGCTCGTACGTGTTGATGGAGATGCCCGTGCTCGTGGTCCTGGACCCGACGTTGCGGAAGGCGGTGGGCTTGGCGCCCTCGGCGAAGAACCGGAAGCCGCTGCCGAGGACGACCGGGAACACGAGCAGGTGGAGCGTGTCGATGAGGTCGGCGGCCATCAGGGACTGCGCGAGCCCGCCGCTGCCGTGCATCTGGATCTCGCCGTCGACGCGGTCCTTCAGGGCCGCGACCTCCTGGACGGCGTCGCCGGAGAGGATCGTCGTCGGGGCCCAGTCGGCCGTCTTGAGGGTGCGGGAGGTGACGTACTTGGGGAGGGCGTTGAGCTGGGAGGCGATGAGGTTGGCGGGGTCGGTCTGCTTGGGCCAGTACGAGGCGAAGATCTCGTACGTGTGGCGGCCGAGCAGGAAGGCGGCGGGCCGGCCGAAGATCTCGTCGACGAAGGCGCCGAAGTCGTCGTCACCGAACGGGAAGGCCCAGCCGCCGTGCTCGAAGCCGTTCCTGCGGTCCTCGTCGACCCCGCCGGGCCCCTGGTAGACGCCGTCGAGCGTCACGAACTGGGTGAGGGAGAGCTTGCCCATGGTGGTGCCCCTTCGGTGTGGTGCCGCTGTGAGTGCCGGGTGCGGTGCCCCCCGGTTCATCGTGTCTCAGAAGCTCAGACCTCACCGCCCGGCGAAACTCATCGGCGCGTGATCGCCGGCGCGTGATCGTCGGCGCCTGATCCTCGGTGTCCGATTGCCGCCAGCGTCCGACACCCCGCCCGACTTTGATTGAACCCGCAACGAGTGATGGGTTCTTCTCACGGAGGTCGAGATGTCCACGACGAACGGCATGAACGGCAAGGCGGTCCTGGTGACCGGCGGCAGCCGGGGGATCGGCGCGGCGACGGCGCTGCGGCTGGCCCGGGAGGGCGCGGACGTGGCGTTCACGTACGTCACGGGCGAGGAGCGGGCGAGGGAGGTGGCCGAGCGGATCGAGGCGACCGGGCGCAAGGCGCTCCCCCTCCGGGCGGACGCGGCGGTGGCCGGGGACGCGGCGGGCGCGGTGGAGTGGGCGGCGGACGCGCTGGGCCGGCTCGACGTGCTGGTCAACAACGCCGGGGTCGGGGTGATCGCCCCGCTGGACTCGCTGACCCTCGCGGACACGGACCGGGTCCTCGCGGTGAACGTACGGGCCGCGTTCCTCGCCGCGCAGGCCGCCGCCGGGCGGATGGAGCGGGGCGGGCGGATCGTCACGATCGGTACGTGCATGACGGCCCGGGTCCCGGCCCCCGGAGGCACGCTCTACGCGACGAGCAAGTCGGCCCTGATCGGCCTGACCAAGTCCCTCGCACGGGAGCTGGGCGGTCACGGCATCACCGCGAACATCGTCCACCCCGGCCCGATCGACACCGACATGAACCCGGCGGACGGCCCGTACGCTGCGGGCCAGGCGGCCATGACGGCCCTGGGCCGCTTCGGCACGGCCGACGAGGTCGCCGCGATGGTGGCCTTCCTCGCGGGCCCGGACGCGGAGTACGTGACGGGCGCGGAATTCGCGGTGGACGGCGGGCACGCGGCGTAGGGCACGCACGAGAGCCGGCGAGTGAGCCGAAGGGCGCGCCGGGGGAACGGCCCCGAGCGCGCGGAGCCTCCCGAGGAACGAGGGAGGCGAGCACGGTCGGGGCCGTGAGCCCGGCTCAGGCGCCCGGAGGCGAACCGAGCCCAGAAAAGAGGGGGGTTCGCGAGGGCGCGCCGGTGCTGTCGGGTCGGTGCGCCCTCGCGGGCCGGGCGGGGTGTCGTTACCCGCCCAGTTCCTGGTGGCGGGCCGTCAGGCGCGCCGCGCCCTCCTCGGTGAGCGAACCGAAGAGGCGGAGGCGGGAGATGCCGCCGTCGGGGTAGATGTCGACCCGGACGCGGGAGCCGACCGCCGGGGTGTCGAGCACGAAGCGGTGGTTGGTGTCCGGCTGGAGGCGGGTCCGGGGCAGGACCTCGGTCCAGTCCTCGGAGCCCTCCGCGGCGACGGAGAGCGCCGCCCAGCCCGCGCTGTTGCCCTTGAGGTACGCCGTGTCGATCTCGACGGCGCGGATCTCCGACTCGGCGGCCAGGCTGTAGCGGATCCAGTCGTTGCCCTTGTCGCGGCGGCGCCGCGTCTCCCAGCCGTCGTCCATCTTGCGGGAGCGGCCCGGCTGGATCGTGTTGGTGGCCGGCGAGTAGAAGCGGTCGGAGGCGTCCTCGACCTGGCCGCCGTTCTCCAGGGCCGCGAGGTCGAAGGTGCCGAGGACGGCGAGCCAGCGCGGGTCCGGGGCGACCTCTCCGTACACCCGCAGCCGGGCGATGCCGCCGTCCGGGTGCTGGTTGACGCGCAGGTGCGTGAAGCGCTGCTCGACGTCGACGGCGAAGCCGTTGGCGGCGTGGCCGCCGATCGCGGTGCGCGGGACGAGCGTCGTCCACTTCACGTCGTCCGCGAGGAGCTCCTCCGGCGACGGGGAGCCGGCGACCGAGGTGGCCTCGACGGAGACGGCCTGCGGGTAGTTGCCGCGGAAGTGCGCGGTGTCGACGACGATGCCGCGTACGACACCGGGGGCGCCGAGGCGCACGAGCGCCCAGTCGTGGTCGTCCTCGGTCGGGTGGGGCTGCTGGGCCGAGACACCACGGCGGCGGCGGGTCTCCCAGCCGTCCATGATCTTGCCCTTGTGCCCGAAGTGCTCGGGGTCGAACTCGGCGGCCTCGGGCTTCAGCATGTTCTCGCGCTCGGCGAAGAACTCGTCGTTGGCGGCGGTCACGCCCGCGCCGAGGCGCCGGTCGGCCAGGTCCGCGTACTGCGTGAACGGGAAGTCCGCGGTGCGGTAGTCCGCGTACGGGTCACCGCCGCCGTAGGGGCTGGCGTCGCCGGTGAAGGAGGGTATGCCGGTCACGGGTCAGTTGGTCCTTTCGAGGAGGCGGCCGGTGGGCTCGGCGAGGCTGCCGCGGTCGGCGATGCGCTCACCGCGCAGCCAGGTGGACGTCACGACGCCGTGCAGGGTCTTGCCGGCGTAGGCGGTGACGCGGTTGCGGTGCTCGAGCTCGGCCGGGTCGACGGTGAACGTCGCCTCCGGGTCGAGCACGGCGAAGTCGGCGTCGCGGCCCACCTCGATCGCGCCCTTGCGCTCGAGCCCGGCGAGGGCGGCGGGGGCGGCGGACATCCAGCGGACGACGTCGGTCAGGTCGTGGCCGCGGCGCCGGGCCTCGGTCCAGATCGCCGGCAGACCCAGCTGGAGCGACGAGATGCCACCCCAGGCCGAGGCGAAGTCCGGGGTCTTCAGGTCGGCCGTCGACGGCGAGTGGTCGGAGACGATGCAGTCGATCGTGCCGTCGGCCAGACCCTCCCACAGCGCGTCCTGGTTGGACGCCTCGCGGATAGGCGGGCAGCACTTGAACTCGGTCGCGCCGTCCGGGACCTCCTCCGCCGTGAGGGTGAGGAAGTGCGGGCACGACTCGACCGTGATCTTGACGCCCTCCGCCCTCGCGGCCCGGATCAGCGGCAGCGCGTCGGAGGAGGACAGGTGCAGCACGTGCACGCGCGCGTTGAGGCGGCGGGCCTGGTTGATCAGGTTCTCGATGGCCGTGTTCTCGGCGTCGCGCGGCCGGGAGGCCAGGAAGTCGGCGTACTTCTCGCCCGCCTTCTGCGGCGCCGCCGCCAGGTGGTGCGGGTCCTCCGCGTGCACGATCATCAGGCCGTCGAAGCCGGCGATCTCGGCGAGGGAGGCGGCCAGCTGCTCCTGGTCGAGCTGCGGGAACTCGTCCACGCCGGACGGCGACAGGAAGCACTTGAAGCCGAAGACGCCGGCGTCGAAGAGCGGTCGCAGGTCCTTGACGTTGTCGGGCAGCGCGCCGCCCCAGAAGCCGACGTCGATGTGCGCCTTGGTACGGGCCACGTCCTGCTTGATCCGCAGGTGCTCGACCGTCGTGGTGGGCGGGAGCGAGTTCAGCGGCATGTCGAGCAGTGTGGTGATGCCACCGGCGGCGGCGGCGCGGGTGGCGGTCCAGAAGCCCTCCCACTCCGTGCGGCCGGGGTCGTTCACGTGCACGTGGGTGTCGACGAGCCCGGGGAGCACGACGTCGTCGCCGACGTCCTCCAGCCGGGCGCCGGCCGGTACCTCGGCGTCGTACGGCAGCACACCGGCGATCGTCCCGCCGGAGACGGCGATCGACGCGGCCCGCGTCCCCTCGGGGGTGATGACGCGAGTCGAGCGCAGTACCAGGTTGACGTCCACCCGTACCCCTTCCAGCAAGAATTTCAACGAACTGTTGAAGGAGTCTTCACTCAGGACGACATGTCGTCAAGGGCACACTTCCAGCATGGGCCCGTCGAGCGGCACCGCCCGTCGGCGGGCGATTGCCACTTGGATGTTTCCATGAAGTGGAATAGAAATTTCGTACAGTAGAACGTAGCTCCGTACATGCGGGGCGGAGACGGACGCCGCCGGGCGCCCGTCGACACCGGACAAACACCCCTTGACCGGCCTTTACGCCGGGACCGGGACCGTGTGTCCGACCGGACGGCCCGGTAGGCTGCTGCCTTGCCCGCCTGCCCCGAAAGGACCTTGACGTGCCGACGTCCAGCGCCAGCACCTCCGACGCCGCCAAGCCCGCTGCCGCGAGCGGTGGCGTCCAGTCCCTTGAGCGCGCCTTCGACCTTCTGGAGCGGATGGCGGACGCCGGGGGCGAGGTCGGGCTGAGCGAGCTCTCCGCCAGCAGCGGGCTGCCGCTCCCCACGATCCACCGCCTGATGCGCACGCTCGTGGCCTGCGGCTACGTACGCCAGCAGCCCAACCGCCGGTACGCGCTCGGCCCCCGCCTCATCCGCCTGGGCGAGTCCGCCTCCCGGCTTCTCGGCACCTGGGCGCGCCCGTACCTCGCGCGGCTCGTCGAGGAGACCGGCGAGACCGCGAACATGGCCCTGCTCGACGGCGACGAGATCGTGTACGTCGCCCAGGTGCCGTCCAAGCACTCGATGCGCATGTTCACCGAGGTCGGCCGACGCGTGCTGCCGCACTCCACGGGCGTGGGCAAGGCGCTGCTCGCCTACACCCCGGCCGACGAGGTGCGCGCGCTGCTCTCCCGTACGGGCATGCCGGCGGCGACCGAGAAGACCATCACCACGCCCGAGGGCTTCCTGGACGCGCTGGCGGCCGTGCGGGACGCGGGGTACGCGGTCGACGACAACGAGCAGGAGATAGGAGTCCGGTGCCTCGCGGTGTCGGTCCCCAACTCCCCCACGGCGGCGGCGATCTCGATCTCCGGCCCGGCGGGCCGGGTGACGGAGGCGGCGACGGAGAAGATCGTCCCGATCCTCCAGGAAGTGGCCCAGGAACTCTCCACGGCCCTCGCGAACACGGCGGCCAACGGCCAGGCGTAAGCACGCGGAAAGGCCCTCTCCCCGGCGGGGAGAGGGCCTTCTTCGTACTTCCGGTCAGGCAGCCGCCGCCCGCTCCGAGAGCCGGCCGTCCTCCACCAGGACCACCGTGTCCGCGCGCGTGGCGTGGGTGCGGTCGTGGGTCACCAGGACCGTCGCCGTGCCCCGCTCCCGGGTCAGGCCCGCCAGCAGGTCCATGACCGCCGCGCCCCGCTCGTGGTCGAGGGCGCTCGTGGGCTCGTCGACGAGCAGGACGGACGGCTCGTTCATCAGGGCCCGCGCGATGTTGACCCGCTGGCGCTGGCCGCCGGACAGCTGGTGCGGCCGCCGCGACGCCTGGTCCGCGAGGCCGACCGCGTCCAGGAGCGCCAGCGCCCTCCCCCGTACCGCCGAAGGCCTCGCACCCGACAGATGCGCCATCACCTGCACCTGCTCCAGGGCCGTCAGCGACGGCAGCAGGTTCGGCTGCTGGAACACGATCCCGATCCGCTCGCGCCGCAGCTCCGCCCGCCCGGCCCGGTCGAGCGCCGCCGTGTCCGTACCGGCCACGACGACCCGTCCCCGGTCCGGGGTCACCAGTGTCGCCGCGACCGCGAGCAGGCTGGACTTGCCGGAGCCCGAGGGCCCGACGACCGCCGTGAGGTGACCGGCGGGGACCTCCAGGGAGACGGCGTCGAGGGCGGTCAGACGGCCGTCGCCGTCGGGGTACGTCAGGGTCACGTCGTCGAGGAGGAGGGTCATCGGGCACTCCCGAGCGCGGTCAGGGGGTCGACGGCGGTGATCCGCCGGATGGACAGGGCGGCGCCGAGGACGCCGAGCACGATGATCACGGCGGCCGGACCGAGCACGGTCAGCGGCTCCAGGACGAACGGCACGTTCCCGCCGCTGATCAGCACCCCCGCGCCGACCGCGAGGGCGGTGCCGAACAGTGTCCCGGCGCCGAGCATCAGGACCGCCTGCCCGAGGGCGTCCTTCAGGAGGTACGGGGTCGAGGCGCCGAGCGCCTTCAGGACGGCCACGTCACCGCTCCGCTGGATCGTCCAGACGGTGAAGAAGGCCCCTATGACCAGCGCGGAGATGGCGAAGAGGAAGCCCCGCATCAGCTGCAGCGAGCCGTTCTCGGCCTGGTAGGACCCTATGGCGGTGAGCGCCCCGTCGATCGTCCGCGACTCCGTGCCGAGGGCCGCGTCGGCGGCCCCGAGATCGGCGCCGTCCGTCACGCGCAGGGCGATGACGGTGGCCTGTTCCTCGGGGGTCGTGCCGTTGTGACCGACCTTCTGCCAGTCGTCGAGCGAGGTCCAGACGACGGGCGTGTGGCTGTACGAGGCGTCTCCGGCGACGGCCGCGACCTGGGCCTCCAGCGGACCGAGGCGTACGGCCCCGCCCACGCCGACGCCCAGTTCCTCGGCCGCGGACTCGGAGAGGACGACCCGCCCGGGGCCCAGCTTCCGGCTCTCGGGCGCGAGGGCCGCCGACGGCTCCGTACCGAAGACGGAGACGGCGACCGTACGGTCCCCGGCGGCTCCGTTGAGCGTCCGGATCGCGAGCGGCTCCGCGCTCACGACCCCCGGCCGCTCGGCCCACCGCCGCCACTGCCCCTCCGTCACCGTCGAGTTGGTGAAGGAGACCGACTGCCCGGACGGCGGCGCGGCGAAGGCCAGCCGGTCCGCCGGCAGCCCGGTGATCCCGGAGATGTTCTCGCGGGCGAGTCCGGCGGTCAGCCCGGACAGCAGTCCGACGAGCAGCGTGATCAGCACGATCACGGTCCCCATCAGCGTGAATCGCCCTTTGGCGAATCTCAGGTCTCTCCATGCCACGAACATGCGGACCAGCTTTCCCGCCCCCGGTGCCTCCCGGCATCGCGCCACGGATGGCTCCGGAATCAATCCTTTGGTTGAGTCCGGATTGTCTGCCCCGGCCTAGGCTGGACGGACCATGGATCCGCGTTCCCTCACCCCCGCCCTGCGCGCGCTGCGTCTCTGTCTGCATCTGCTGATGGCGGGGCTGCTCGCCCTGGCGGCGGTCCGGGCGGGCTCCGGGGCCGGGGTCGCGCTCGCCGTGGTGACGGGCGGGGTGTACGCGGCCGGGTCCGTGGTGCCCTCGGTACGGGACTCGCAGCGGGCCGCCGCGCTCTGGCTGGCCGTGCTGTGCGCGTCCTGGCTGGCGCTGCTCTGGGCCACGCCCGACGGGCTGTGGGTGGCGTTCCCGCTGTACTTCCTCCAGCTGCACCTGCTGCCGATCCGCTGGGCGCTGCCCGCGGTGGCCCTGACGGCGGTGGCGGCGATCCTGTCGTACGTGGGCCATGGCGCGACGCTCAACCCCGGGGTCTTCATCGGGCCGCTGCTCGGCGGTGCGGTGGCCGTGGCGACGGTCCTCGGCTATCAGGCGCTGTACCGGGAGAGCGAGCGGCGCCGGCGGATGGTGGAGGAGCTGATCGCGACCCGGGCGGAGCTGGCGGCGGCCGAGCGGCACGCGGGCACGCTCGCGGAGCGCGAGCGGCTTGCGCGCGAGATCCACGACACGCTCGCGCAGGGGCTCTCCTCGATCCAGCTGCTGCTGCGGGCCGCCGAGCGGGCGCTGCCGCCGGGCTCGCCGGCCGCCGGGCACATCGAGGCGGCGCGGCGGGCGGCGCAGGACAACCTGGCGGAGGCCCGGAGGTTCGTACGCGCGCTCTCGCCGCCGGACCTGGAGCACGGCTCACTCGCGGCGGCGCTTGAGCGGCTGTGCGAACCGGGCCCCGAGCCCTCCCCGCGCGCACGCCTCACCGTGAGCGGGACGCCGGTCGAGCTGCCGACGCCGTACGAGGTGGCGCTGCTGCGGATCGCCCAGTCGGCGCTCGCGAACACGGTGCGGCACGCCTCGGCGGCCCGCGCGGAGATCACGCTGTCGTTCATGGACGCCTCGGTGACCCTTGACGTGGTGGACGACGGCAAGGGCTTCGACCCGGCGCTGCTCTCGCCGTCGTCCGAGGACGGCGGTTTCGGGCTGCCGGCGATGCGCGCCCGGGCGGAGTCGCTGGGCGGCACGTTCACGGTGGAGTCGGCCCCCGGCCAGGGCACGGCGGTCGCCGTGTCCCTCCCCCTTCCCGCTGGAGTGTCGACATGACGATCCGTCTTCTGCTGGCCGACGACCATCCGGTGGTACGGGCCGGACTGCGCGCGGTCCTGGACACCGAGCCGGACTTCGCCGTGGTCGGCGAGGCGGCCACCGCCGAGCGCGCGGTGGAGCTGGCCGAGGCCGGTGGAGTGGACGTGGTCCTGATGGACCTGCAGTTCGGCGCGGGGATGCACGGCTCGGAGGCGACGGCGGCGATCACGGCCCGTACCGGCGGGCCGCGCGTCCTGGTCCTCACCACGTACGACACCGACGCGGACATCCTGGCGGCGGTCGAGGCGGGCGCCTCGGGCTATCTGCTGAAGGACGCCCCGCCGGAGGAGCTGGCGGCGGCGGTCCGCACGGCGGCCGCGGGCCAGTCGGCGCTGGCCCCGGCGGTGGCGCACCGCCTGATGGACCGGATGCGGACCCCGGCGGAGGCGCTGACGAAACGGGAGCTGGAGGTGCTCCAGCTGGTGGGCGAGGGTCTTTCGAACCAGCAGATCAGCAAGGCGCTGTTCCTGAGCCAGGCGACGGTGAAGTCCCACCTGGTGCACATCTTCGCGAAGCTGGGCGTGGACTCCCGCACGGCGGCGGTGGCGACGGCGACCTCACGACGCCTGATCCGACGCCCGTCCTGACCAGGCTCCTTCTCAGGACTCTGAGCACTCTCAGGACTCCTTCTCCCACACGGACACATGCCGGCTGCTCTCCCCGGTGAACGGGGTGCCGTCCCAGTCCTGCCACCGGTCGCGCAGCCGCATCCCGGCGATCCGCGCCATCAGGTCGAGCTCCGAGGGCCACACGTAACGGAACGGGATGGCCCGGTGCACGGCACGGCCGTCGCCCGTGAGCGAGAAGTAGTGGGAGCTCATCGCCTGGGTGGCCGGATCCACGGTGTCGAAGCCCCACGAGGCCGCGTCGACGTGGAACGGGACCGCGCTCTGTCCCGGCGGCAGGAGGCGCAGCGGCGGCACCCCGACCTCGATGACGAAGGTGCCGCCGGGCGCGAGGTGGGCCGCGGCGTTGCGGAAGCAGTCCACCTGGGCGTCCTGCGAGGTCAGGTTGTTGATGGTGTTGAAGACGAGGTACGCGGTGGTGAAGGTGCCCGCGCCCGTGAGGCGGGTGGTCGCGAAGTCCCCGATCGTGACGCCGAGGTCCGCGCCGCCGGGCTTGGCGCGCAGCCGCTCCACCATCGCCCGGGAGAGGTCGATGCCGTGCACCCGGACGCCCCGGCCGGCCAGCGGCAGCGCGATACGGCCCGTGCCGATGCCGAACTCGAGGGCGGGTCCCCCGCCGGCGAGCCCGGTCAGCAGGTCGACGGCCGGGTCGACCGCCTCGGGGCGGAACATGTCCGCCGAACCGGTGTCGTAGCGCGCCGCGACATCCTCGCCGAAGTATCCGTCGTCATCAGGATCAGCCATGACCCGGGAGGCTAGGGCGGGGACGGGCCGCCGCGCACGTGGTTTTCGGGGGCCTCACCGGTCGTCCCGGCCCGTCCCCGCCGCCCGTCCCGTCCGTCAGACCTCGCGCGGCGGTTCGCCGAAGAGTTCGACCGCCTGGCGGACGTTCGCGAGGCCGTTCGCGAGGGCGCTGACGGAGCCGATCGAGCCGGCGATCAGGAGCAGGGAGCGGCGCAGGCGCCGTACCTCGGGGACGCCGCTGACGGCCATCGCGTCCAGTGCGGCGAGTTCGTCCTCGGCGATTCCCCGGTCGGTGAACTCGGCGCGGTGGCCCGCAAGTTCGCGACGGAGCCGGGAGACGGCGGCACGCAGCTCCGCCACTCTCGGGTCCTCGTCGCCGCCGGTTGTCACACGCCTCTGCCCAACGCTTCGCAACAACAGTTCTCCCCCTCGCACGACACTGTGCGCCGAACTCCCCCACTCCGAGCCGACCGGTCGAACGGTGGTCAGGCGCCCGGAGTCGCGAGCCAGTTAACGCCATGGCGCGCCCGGCGCGCCACACCGCGGACACAATTCAGGCGTCCGTGTCATGGGGTATGCAGTCAGCATGACGAACACACGGCAAACCACCCCTCTGGTGGCCGGTCTGCTCCTCGCCGCGGGCGGCGGGCGGCGCCTCGGCGGCCGCCCCAAGGCGCTCCTCACCCACCGCGGCCGCCCGCTGGTCGAGCACGCGGTGCGGGTGCTGCGCGAGGGGGGCTGCGAGGTGATCCATGTCGTCCTCGGGGCCTCGGCCGAGCTCGTACGGGAGCGGGCGCGGCTGCCCGGGTGCGTCCTGGTCGACAACCCGGAGTGGGCGGAGGGCATGGGGTCCTCACTGCGCGCCGGGCTCGCGTCGCTCGCGGCCGAGACGCTGCCGGTGGACGCAGCGCTCGTGTCCCTGGTGGACCAGCCGGGGATCGGCGCGGAGGCGGTGGACCGGGTCCGGTCGGCGTACCGGTCGCGGGACGCGCTCGCGGCCGCTTCGTACGACGGGAAGCGCGGCCATCCGGTGCTGTTCGGTGCGGACCGCTGGGCGGGGATCGCGGCGGGGGCGGTCGGTGACCAGGGGGCGCGGGACTACCTGAAGACGCACCGGGATGCGATCACCCTGGTGGACTGTTCGGATGTGGCCGAGCCCTACGACATCGACACGGAGGCGGACCTGGCGCACCTTGAGTGAAGGATGTGGCACTGAGCGCCATGGTCTGTCGATCCAGAGAATCTCGATATCAACAAACGATTGAACTTCCACCATGAGGAAACTAGTATCCACTGTTCAGAAGCGCCTGATCCCCTGACGGCGCTCCGCGGCCGTATCTCGGCGCCTGCGGCACTCCGTGCCGATCCGTGACGCCCGGCGGCCGCACAGGCACCGCCCAGCACCGCCCGCGAAGTCCGCTGAAGGAAGTGACAGTTCATGTCCGCACCAGCGCCGTCCCCCCTGGCGATCGTCGAAGCCGCGCCCCTGCCGAGGCAGGAGGAGGTGCTGACCGACGCGGCTCTCGCCTTCGTGGCGGAGCTGCACCGTCGGTTCACCCCGCGCCGGGACGAGCTCCTCGCCCGCCGGGCGGAGCGCCGCGCCGAGATCGCCCGTACCTCGTCCCTCGACTTCCTGCCGGAGACCGCCGCCGTCCGCGCGGACGACTCCTGGCGGGTCGCGCCGGCCCCGGCGGCCCTGAACGACCGCCGTGTCGAGATCACCGGCCCGACCGACCGGAAGATGACGATCAACGCGCTGAACTCGGGCGCCAAGGTCTGGCTCGCGGACTTCGAGGACGCCTCGGCCCCGACCTGGGAGAACGTCGTCCTCGGTCAGGTCAACCTGATCGACGCGTACACCCGGCAGATCGACTTCACGGACCCGAAGTCGGGCAAGTCCTACGCGCTCAAGCCTGCCGACGAGCTGGCCACGGTCGTCATGCGGCCGCGCGGCTGGCACCTGGAGGAGCGTCACCTGACGTTCGAGGGCCGCCCGGTCCCCGGCGCGCTGGTCGACTTCGGCCTGTACTTCTTCCACAACGCCAAGCGCCTGATCGAGCTCGGCAAGGGCCCGTACTTCTACCTCCCGAAGACGGAGTCGCACCTGGAGGCCCGCCTCTGGAACGACATCTTCGTCTTCGCGCAGGACTACGTCGGCATCCCGCAGGGCACCGTCCGCGCCACCGTCCTCATCGAGACGATCACGGCCGCGTACGAGATGGAGGAGATCCTCTACGAGCTCCGCGACCACGCCGCGGGCCTCAACGCGGGCCGCTGGGACTACCTCTTCTCCATCGTCAAGAACTTCCGTGACGGCGGGCAGAAGTTCGTCCTGCCGGACCGCAACGCGGTCACGATGACGGCCCCGTTCATGCGCGCGTACACCGAACTCCTCGTCCGCACCTGCCACAAGCGCGGTGCGCACGCGATCGGCGGCATGGCGGCGTTCATCCCGTCCCGCAAGGACGCCGAGGTGAACAAGGTCGCGTTCGAGAAGGTCAAGGCGGACAAGGACCGCGAGGCCGGCGACGGCTTCGACGGCTCCTGGGTCGCCCACCCGGACCTGGTCCCGATCGCGATGGCCTCCTTCGACGCGGTCCTCGGCGACAAGCCGAACCAGAAGGACCGGCTGCGCGAGGACGTGTCGGTGGCGCCCGGTGACCTGATCGCCATCGATTCGCTCGACGCGAAGCCGACGTACGACGGCCTGCGCAACGCGGTCCAGGTCGGCACCCGCTACATCGAGGCCTGGCTCCGCGGCCTCGGCGCGGTCGCCATCTTCAACCTGATGGAGGACGCGGCCACGGCGGAGATCTCGCGCTCGCAGATCTGGCAGTGGATCAACGCGGGTGTTGTATTCGAGCACGACGGAAAGGCTGTGACGGCCACTCCCGAGCTGGCCCGCAAGGTCGCGGCGGAGGAACTGGCCGCGATCCGCGCGGAGATCGGCGAGGAGGCCTTCGCGGCCGGCAAGTGGCAGCAGGCGCACGACCTGCTCCTGCACGTCTCGCTCGACGCCGACTACGCGGACTTCCTGACCCTCCCCGCGTACGACCAGCTCATCGGCTGAGTCCCCTTCTTCGGCCGACCCGCACAGCGGCCGAACACCTGAAAACGGCTCCGCCCCCGGTGAACGCACAGCACTGGGGGCGGGGCCGTTCTCCGTCCCTCACCGCTCCCCCGACTTTCGCTCCAGTGCGTTTCACAGGGCACGTGACGCAACCGAAACCAGACGCTACCTAGCGGTAACAAGCCACGGCGTGCCAGATTCCGCATGCCACCGGCCGGCGGCTGTCCCCCACTCCTCTGCACCGACGCAGGAGAACACAGCCATGCCCAGAACCCCCCACAGCACGGCCCGAAGACTCGTCACCGCCCGCAGGCTCGTCACCACCGCCCTCGCCGCAGGCGCGCTCCTGACCGCGGGCATCGCCCCCACCGCCGCCGCGAACGGCTCCGGGCCCACCGCCGTCGTGTCGATGGGCGACAGCTACATCTCCGGCGAGGCGGGGCGCTGGCAGGGCAACAGCCTGACGACGAGCGGCAACCGGAACGGCACCGACCGGGCATGGACGGGGAGCGCGTACGACCCCAGCCGGGTGTACGGGACGACGGCGGCCAACGGCTGCCACCGCTCCGACTCGGCGGAGGTGAAGAGCGCGGGCCCGATCGCCTCGGCGCTGATCAACCTGGCCTGCTCGGGGGCGACGACCCGGAACGTCTTCCGCGCCTCGAACGGCGGCGTGGCGTACAAGGGCGAGGCCCCGCAGGCCGACCAGCTGGCGGCCGTCGCCGCCTCCCACGACGTGGGGACGATCGTGCTGTCGGTCGGCGGCAACGACCTGGGCTTCGCCGACATCATCCGCAGCTGCGCGACCGACTACATCGTCTGGTACTCGTACTGCCACGACGACCAGCAGACCGAGGTGGACGCGAAGATCGACGCGGCCATGGCGGGCGTCGGCAAGTCCGTGGACGAGATCCGCGCGGTCATGACGGCCGCCGGCTACGCCGCGTCCGACTACCGGATCGTGCTCCAGTCGTACCCCTCCCCCATCCCGCGCGGCGCCGAGAACCGGTACCCGGAGAGCGGCTGGAGCCGTACGAACACGGGCGGCTGCCCGTTCTGGAACCTGGACGCCGACTGGGCGCGGGACACCCTGGTCCCCCAGGTCTCGAACCGGCTCAAGGGGGTCGCGGCCGCCAAGGGCGTGCAGTTCATGGATCTGCGCGACATGCTCCAGGGCCGTGAGGTGTGCGCGAAGACCAGCAAGCTGGTCAGCGCGACGGTGCCCGCCTCGGCGGCGACGAGCGAGTGGGCGCGCTGGATCGACCCGAACGAGACCCAGGGGCCGATCCAGGAGAACGTCCACCCCAACCACTACGGGCAGTTGGCGCTCGGCCGCTGCCTCGCGCTGATCCAGGCGAAGCCGAGCGGGAACTTCTCCTGCCGCAACACGGCGGGGGCCGGAGCCTCCGGCATGTATCTGACGGCCGTCTCCTGACGGTCGCACCGACCCCCCACGGGGATCAGCGGGTGCGGCGTCCGCTCCGGCCGCGGCGCCGCACTCGCTCGTTCGTCCGCCCGTTCCCCCGGCCGTTCGCCCGCTTCCTCTCCGGCAGCGGGATGCGGAGGGGCACGAGGGTCCGCTCCGCGAGGTACGGGTCGACGGCCGCCATCTCCGCCACCAGGGCGTCGACGCCGCCCGGCCAGTTCGCGGCGGCGGTGTCGAGGACCGTACGCCGGTCCTCGCCGTGCCGGGAGAGCCGGTCCAGGATCAGGACGGCGCGGGCGGATCGCGGCACCGGGGCCTCGTCCGCCGGCTCGCCCCGGGCGCGCAGCACGCCGTAGGCGTACGCGCCCATCACCGGGTCGTCGAGGGCGCCGCGCAGCGCCTCGACGGGGACGGCCTCGGGGTCGAGGAAGCCGAAGAGCGCGCGGGTCCCGGCGGCCTCGAAGGTCCCGGCGTGGACCGTGCCGAGCGCGTCGAGCAGCGCGGACCAGGCGTCGACGGAGTCGCCGTGGGCGTGCAGCCACTCGGCGAGGACGCGGGTCGCCGCGGCGGCGGACCAGCCCTCGGCGGCGGCGATCACGGTACGGGCGTCCCAGGCGGCGGCCTCCTTGCTGTCGGGCGCCGCGACCCACCGCACCCGCAGCAGGTAGTGGAGGACCTCGACGCCCCAGGGCGTGAGGCCGAAGGCGTCGCCGGTACGGAAGACCATGCCGGTGCCGGCCAGCCGGTCGACGGCGTCGGCCATGGCACGGGCGCCCGGTTCGAGCGCCGCCCGGTCCTCCTCGGTGGCCTCGGTCCCGGTGAGCCGGGACAGCTCGTCGAGGGGCGGGAGCACGTACTCCTCGGGGGCGTTCACCGGTACGAGGACGGGGGCGTCCTCCAGGCGGGGGTCGACCGGCCAGTCCTCGAACTCGGCGGCCCTGCGGGCGACCGACTCGGCGCAGGCGCCCCGCTGGTAGAGCGCGTAGAGCAGGTGCGCGGCCTCGCCGTCGTACAGACCACCGTCCTCGCCCTTCATCTCCTCGACGGCCGCCGCCAGCAGGTCCGCACCGGCCTCGACGGAGCGCTGGGGCTCGTGGGCCTCGACGGGCGGGGGCGGGAGCGGGACGGCGGAGTCCTCGTAGTAGTTGAGGTGCTCGTCGAGGAGGGTGTCGGCGAGGACGAGGTGCGGGAAGGCCTCGGGGCCCGGGGCGAGATGGGCGTACGGTCCCGTGAGCGCGCCGGAGAGCCCTTCGGCGGTCCACCGGTCGACCAGCAGGCCGCCCAGCCTGCCGAGGCCGTGCGCGACCTCGGCGTCGGTGAGCAGGGGACCGGCGGGCGAGGGCCGCTCCGCCTCGCGCACGTAGGCGCCGCTGAGCGCGTCGGCGAGGAGGGAGTCGGCGACGTCGCTGCGGTTCATCAGGTCCGCCCGGTTGAGCCCGTCCGGCGGCCGCATCCCGTCGTGCCCGGCGAGCCAGGCGCGTACGGCGCCGGGGTCGGCGGGGTCGGTCCCGTCGGCGCGCAGGAGGGAGGCGTACCAGCGCTGCCAGGTGTAGTTGGCGGGGTCGTTCATGGCCCGCTCGAAGTCGGGCACGATGTCCTCGACCGCGGCCACGATCCGCTCCTGCCGCTTGCCGTTCAGCCGCCCGGCCTCCCGCACGCGCGCGGTGAGCGCCACGAGCACGGCCGGGTAGGCCGCCAGCTCCTCGGGCGTGGCGTAGACGAAGGCGGGCGCGTCCTCGACGAGCAGCCTCCGCACCAGCTCCACGCTCGGCTCGGGCAGCCCACTCCTGCGATCGGCCCCGCGCAAGGCCAACAGAGCGAGCACCGCGTCGGCGGCGCGTACGGACGAAGGGTCGCGGAATTCCGGTGTTCCGTCGAGGAACGCGTCAAGCCCGGTATTGCTCAGAGGTGTGCCAGCCACTCTTCCCAGCGTAGTTCCGAGCAGCAGCAGATGCGGATTCCGAGACACCGATCACTCGGAGTGGTGAAAGGGGCGGACGGCGAGGCCCCGGACCGGCTCAGATGCCGAGGTCGGCCACGAATCTCGTCGGTTCGTCCAATACCGTCCGTGCTCCTGTCAGGTCGGAGAAGCGGATCGCGAGGGTCGATTCGGCGAGTCGCGCCGGAAGCGCCTCGCCGAACTTCAGCCCCTTCACGGCTCGGGTGTCCACCTCAGGAAGGCACAGCTGCCCCGACGCATCCGCGAGAGCCTGCTTCCAGATCTGCGGATTGACGTCCTCCCTGAGGCGGACCCAGCAGTCGTTGATGCGCTGCGCAGGGGCGGCTACCTCGCCGAGCGACGCCGCGAGCGTGGCATTGGCCCGGTGACCGGCCCAGGTCCACCACCGTGCGTAGCCCCCGCTTCCGCGCACAATCAGCGTTCCGCCCGGATGGACCGTCTCCATGAAGGTGTCCCTCGCATCGGCGAGGGAGGCCACAGCTCGCTTGGTCAGGCTGACTGGAGGATCGGCTCCGAGCAGCACCTCACGGACTGCCCGGGTCAGCTCGAACGACGTCGCCCTGTTGAATCCGAGTCCACTCCACTTCGCCTTCCCTCCACCGTCGGTCGGCTCCACATAGCAGCGTTTGCGACGCCAGTCAATGTAGGTGACCACCCAGCTGCGCCCCGCCAGGAGGAGCTTCCGCGGTCCTTCGACCTCCTCCGTCAAGAGATCCGGATCGGTGCGCCCGATCTCCACGCGTCCTTGGAATACGGTGAATTGGGGAGGTGCGGTGAAGACAGCTGTGAGCCCCATGAAGTGTCGATGACCGAAGCGGCGCTCTGCTTCCGGTCCGATGAACAGCATGCCGCCGTCCCGGTCGAGGTAACCCTCGTTCACCAGGTGCCTCAGGATCGGCTCCGCGGGCTGTCCGAAAGGCCCCAGCCCATTCCACCAGTCCCGCCACAGCTGGTCGCCTACCTGATGTTCCTGCAAGCAGAGGGCCAGTAGCTGCTGCGCGACGATGTGACGCGGCTCGGGTGGGGCGACGACCGGCTCGACCCAGCCGCGTGACCACTGCAGGAGCATGCCGGCCGCTGACAGCAAACCGTCCTCGGTCAGCGCCAGGAAAAGACAGTTACGCGTCGTGTCCGCCCTCCGCCCCGTTCTGCCGAGCCTCTGAAGGAAGGAGGCGACCGTTGCAGGGGCGTCGATCTGGATGACCCGGTCGAGGTCGCCGACGTCGATGCCCAGCTCCAGTGTGCTCGTGGAGACGATCACGCAGTCCCGCGCCTCCGCGAACGCCTGCTCGGCGCGCCGCCGTTCATCGACCGACAGGGACGCGTGGGAGAGGAACGTGGTGACTCCTCTGAGACGCAGCTTCTCCCCCAGCTCCTCCACGAGCCGTCGCGATTCGCAGAAGACGAGCCTTTTCTCTCCCTGGTGCAGGGAAGAGATCACGCGGGCTGCGTTGTCGACGGAACCGACATAGTCGAGCTGGATCTCACCGGCGGGAGGCTGTGGCACGGCGCTCGTGTCACTCGGAACAGCGAGGTGGGGTGCGACCACTCGCGCCGGACGGTTGCCCGCCCCGGATCCCTGAAGCCAGTGAAGGAGCTCCGTCGGATTGCCTACGGTGGCTGACAGGCCGACGCGCTGGATCGGACGTCCGACGGACTTTTGCAGCCGCTCGAGGAGCGCGAGCAAGTGCCATCCCCGGTCGTCTCCAGCGAAGGCGTGCACTTCGTCGACCACGATGGCTCTCAGCCCGGACAAGAACACCTTGTGGTCGACATTCGCACTGACCAGCATGGCTTCCAGCGACTCAGGTGTCGTCAAGAGCACATCAGGCCGGTCCCTCAGGATTCGCTTGCGGTTGCCCGCGGTGACGTCGCCGTGCCAGAGAGCGGCGGTACGCCCGAGCCACGACGTATACGTCTCCAGTCGAGGCAACAGGTTGTTGAGCAGAGCCTTGAGGGGACAGACGTAGAGGATCGAGGTGTGCTGCCACCGCTCCGCGGTCATCCGCGACAGCAGGGGGAAAGACGCAGCCTCGGTCTTTCCACCTGCTGTAGGCGCCAGCAGAATCGCGTCTTCGCCGGCCATCAGCGGCTCGATCGCTTCCTCCTGCAGCGGGCGTAGCCCCCGCCAGCCGAGGGAGTTGACAATGTGGTGGGTCAGCACAGGATCGAGGTCGTCGAGTGCGCTCACGGGAGTTCCAGTTCGATGTCGCCCGCATCGGCCTGGGCAGCATTTCTCTCGACTTCGTTGAGCTCGGCGCTGGAGACGGTGAGCGCGTAGTGAAGGCGCGGGTCGAACTCATCGAACTCATCGACGCGGTCCAGTACATCGGCGACGAGCTTGCGCAAGAACAGCCGGGGGGCGACTCCCACCTTGCCCCCGAGGCCGCCGGTGACCGCAACGGCAAGCTCCCTCAGGTACGCATCGTCGACGCGCGCTTCGATCCTTTCCGGGTTCCGCGCCGCACCCGCGTACAGGTCCCGGACATGACGGCCGAGCTCTCCCAGCCTCGTCAGATCAAAACCCGCCAGGCGCAGTTGGACTGCGCGCGGCGAGTCAAAACGCGGGTCGGTGGTGAAGTCGGTGGCGAGCCGTTGAGCAAGAGGGGGAAGCCGCTGTACGCCCTGCTGGCCGTCGTAGAACGCGGGTGTTCCTGTGATCACCAGGAACAAGCCGGGAAAACGACCGGCATCGATCTCGTCCAGCAGCTGTCGCAGGGCGTTGAGCCCCTTCTCCCGTACATCGCCGCGCACCCGCTGGAGGGTCTCGATCTCGTCGAGAACGACGAGGAGTCCCGGATGCCCGCAGTCGCGCAGTACGGTCAGCAGTCCTTGCAGGAATCCCATGGCACCGAAGTGATCCAGGTCTCCGCGTACCCCCGCAGCTCTGCGGGCCGAGGCCGCGACCGACTTCTGCCCGCCGAGCCAGGCGATGAGCGCGTCGGCCGTCGCGCTGTCGCCCGCGGAACGGGCCTCGCGATAACCGCGCAGGGCCGCCGCGAACGCAGGCGTCGTCCGGGCGACCTCGGCAAGTCGCTGCTCCATCAGGTCGTCGACGGCTGCGGCGAGTGCCTTCTCGTCGTCGTCCGACACCTCACCTGCGTCGAGGATCTCCTCCTCGAGGGTGTAGAACCACGAATCGACAACCGCCTTGAGCGCGCTGGGCTGATGGGTGGCCGTCGTGAGCCGCTCTATGAGGCGCCGGTAGACCGTCTCCAGGCGGTGCAGAGGTGTTTCGGTTTCGGAGATCTGTACTTCCGTGGTGGCAAGCCCCGCGCGCTTGGCCCGCTCCGCGAGCCAGCGGGCGAAGAATGTCTTGCCGGACCCGTACTCGCCACGGATGGCGTGGAAGGCCGACCCGCCACGCGCCACCGTCGCGATGTCATCGTCCAGGGCAGCTGTGAAACGCTCGAGGCCAACCGCGAACAGATCGAGGCCCGCTTGCGGCACGGTGCCGCGCCTCAGCGCGTCCACCACCTCACGGCGGCGTGCCGCGCTGACCTCAGTAAAGCCGGTCACGGCTGCTCCGTTCCGAATTGCTCGTGCAGAAGAGGGACGTTCAGCTCCACAGTCCGGCCCGCGTCCACCAGATTGATCACGCCATAGCCTTCAACATTGAGAAGACGCTGCACCACGGTGACGAAGATTTCGGGGTTCCGCTGGGACCTGCCGGTGGCAGCAGTCGCGGAGGCAGCGACGGCGTCCGGGGTCAGCCTTCCGCCGGCCTCGGCGAGCGCGTCGATCACCGCAGCCACGACCTTGGCCTCGGGCGCTCGGCGTACGAACGCCTTCTGCGCCTGGTAGCGCTGCGTCCGTACGATCCTGTCGCCGAGTGTCACCGACTCCGGTGCCACATCGGCCGCGGCGAACAGCCCCTCGCCGACCTGGGTCTCCTTGGGCCTCCGGCCCCGTCGACTCACCGAAGGCTCCGGCTCCGCGGCCGCTGCAGCCTCTGTACGGGGTTCCCACCACGACGGCACGCTCTGTTCGGGAGGCAGGACAACCCACCCCGTGGGCAACAATTCCTGTGAGGGCACCAGAGTGATCACCGGCACGGTCACTTCGGCGATCGAGGCTCCGCCGTGGTAGCCGGCCTTGCGTGGCGTGTACCTGATGTCCTCGCGCCATGGCGCCACAATGGAACCGCCGTCTGCCAGGACGCGCGGTCCACTCAGCTCGACTTCGCCCTCGTCGGCTGTGCCCATGCGCCAGCGGGCGCTCTGCACGCCCGCGGCCTTCACCGGCCCGCGGCCCTGGGGCGTGCGATCGATGACGTGACCGTGGTCGGAGACAAGCAGTACGGGACGGCCGTAGCCGCGGGCCGCGTTGAGCAGATCCAACAGGTGGCTGATGTCCTTGAGCCGCCAGACGGTGCGTTCGCCCTCCTGTCCGTGGTCCAGCGCATCGTCGATGGTGTTCAGAACGACTCCCACCACGCCGTCGCCGGCGAGCGCGTCGAGCAGTTCAGGGGCGAGGCGGTGGCCTTCGACACCACCGATCTGCCCCTTGTGGAAGAGCGTCCCTGTGCGCCGATGCCGCTGCCACAGCGCAGCGAACCCCTTGCTCTCCGCCGGCTGCTTGCCGCTCGTCGCCGTCCCCGCCAACAGTGAGGCTCGGCTGATGGTGGTGACCGAAGGCAGCATGGACACGGCAGCCTGACGCCGTGCGGCTCGCGCCCCCTGCGGTGCGGGGACGATCTCCGTCCAGACTCGGCGGTCGATCTCATCGCCGAGCTGCGCCGCTATGGCCGCGCTCATGCCGTCCAGTACGAGCACGAGCGGCGCCGCTGCCGTCTTGCCTGCACCGGCCAGTGGTACGGCCAGGGTGGCGAGTACGTCCTCGATGAGCAGAGCACCCGCGGGCGCCTGTGTCGAGGCGGCCAGGGTCCAACCCGAGAGCCGGGCGGCGAACTGCTCGTCGATCGCCGTGCGCCGGGCGCGGGCCTTGCCGATAAGCCGGTGGTACGCCTGACCTACGACTGATTCACCCAGCGGGTCACCCTCCGCCAGGACCGCGAGCGCGCGGTCGACCCAGGCCCATTGCGCGAAATGCTCGCTGACCGCTTGCCCCACCGAAGCCACAGCGGGCTCGGGTCCGTCTAGCCATCGCACGACGCGTACAGCCATGCATGCGGCGTTGCAACTTGCCGGGTGCAGGCGGGCCAGCTGATGGGCCAGAACGTGGTCCAACGCTGCCTCGGCCTCTTGGGAGGAGACGTCAAGTGCGGTCGCGAGGTCTCTCAAGCGTGCCTTGAGGCCGGAGGGCAGCAAGGGGTCGACGCGTAGGGCCTGCCCGAGTCCCGCTTCGTCTGCAAGTTGATCGGCGCGTTCGAGTACTGCGTAGACACGCTGCCGTGCCTCGGCGCCCGAAGCGCTGTTGGCCTCGGCCTCGCCGATCCATCGGGCAAGTGTGCCGATCACCGAAGAGGTGAAGGGAGGAAGGTCGTCCACCGAACGCAGGCTCGAACCGAAAAGACCTCCGAGCGCGAAGCTCGTTCCGGCCGGAGCGTCCGGCGCGCTCAGCACGGAGCCGAGGACACCGAGCGCCATGGCGTCCTGACCCCTGCCGTCCGCGATGAGCGCGAGGAGCGTGGGTGCGGCCGCCCCGATGACTCCGCTGAGCCAGTCCGTCAGACCGCCACGCTCCGATGCGGCAAGCTCCCGGAAGCGTGCGGGGCCGGCCGTGGTCCGGGACCAGGCGAGCAGGGTGTTGGTGTCAAGATCGAGCGAGAGCCCCCCTGCCGTACGTCCCAGCCCGAGACGTTCTCCGACAAGGGCCTTCACTGCGGCATCCCGCGTGAGGACGGAGCCGTCGCGCAGCCAGCCGTCGGCAGGCTCGGCCTCGATCAGGGCGTCGAGCAGCCAGGCCTCGCGAATCATGCGAGGGTCGAGGTCGGCAGCCCCGAAGAGCTGCTTGACGATCTCGGCCCGGTCCACGGCAAGGCTGCGGCGTCCGACGGCGTGGGCGCGCAGGTCCCAGCCCAGAGCGGTGGCCGACACGTCGCTCGTGACCACGAGCACCCTGTCGGCCTCGGAATCCGCCAGGAGCCGCTCCCACGCGTCGACGATTCCCAAGACGGAGTCCTGATCGGTGACCCGCACCAGGCGCTGCCGACCGTCGACCCGGGCCGTGAAGTCGGTGGGGGAAGCGCTGTCGTATCGCGCGTGGACCAAGAGGAGACGGCGGTCCCTGGCCCGACGCAGCTCCGTCTCGAGGAGCGCCTCGACGATTCTCCGGTCGATGAGCGGCCGTACCGCCATCAGGACTGTGCCTCGTCGCCGGTAGGTCCGCTCTCCTCCGGAGGCACGACCTGCCACGTGATCTCGACTGCCATCCCCGGGTGGGCCGCGGAGTAGGCGAGGATCTCGTCCCAGAGGTTGTCGATCGCCTTGTTCAGGGCGTTCTCCATGTGGCTCGGCTGCAGGCGCACGGTCCGCGAGCCCGGCATGCTCCCCGTGGCCCCGGTGTGGACAGGTCCCGGCGTCGAGCGGGTGGACGAGACGGGCGGTGTGCCGTGCTGAGTGAGGGGGACATCGTCCGGGGTCGGCTCGACACGGGGCGTCGGTGCAGCGGGTTCCGCCACCTGAGCCAGCCGAGCGGCGTCCTTGACCAGAGCGACAGCCTTGCTGCGGATGGAGTCCAGGACCGGGACCAGCGAGCGCTCGAATTCACTCGCGGCCGCGGCCTCGGCGATCTCCCCAATGAGCCGCTCGGCGCGCTCGCCGACGCCGTCCCGCCGCCCGGCGAAGCCACGGACGCTGTCGAGAAGCTGCCAGTCGGCGTCGTCGAGCGCCTTGAGTACCTCCGGGGCAGAGGTGATCGCCGAGGCGAGTACGGCATCCGACGTCCCGTACGAGGCGCCGGCCAGCTCCTTGACCATCGCGGTCGCCTCGTGGTGACGTCCGAGGCGCGCGAGGAGATCCGCAGCGTCCTTCGCTGACGACGTCCGCGCACTGGTCTCCTGCAGGAGCCCCAGGGCTTCCGCATGCCGGTTCAACGACGTCCGGACCCCGTTGACCGACTGCTCGTACTGGTTGATCTTCTCCCGTGCACCGGTGTGCAGCTTGTTCACGTTCCGGGCAAACAGGGTGGGCTGGACCGCCACTCCGAAGATCTTGGCCGCCCTTTCCCTGGCGGTTGCGTACTCCTCGTCCGTGGGCAGCTGCTGTGCGCGCAGGCCGTGGCCGGCCCCGATGTCGTTCAGCTCGGGCGCCTGGGAGAGGGGGCTGCCGCCATGGAAGATCCAGGCGCGGTCGTCGAGGAGTGCATAGGTGGCGATGATCAGGCTGCTGACGTTCTTGTCGAGGCCGGTCCAGCCGTGGTCCCTGGCAATCCACCCGCGGATCTCCTCGACGGAGAGGTCCTCGGCGCCGGGCCGGTGCTGGTGGGCAGCCTGGTTGATCCGTGCGCGCCAGTCGTTACGCAGGACGAGAGGGCCGTCATGGACCTGGCCGAGCTCCAGCGGTTCGACGATCTTCTTGACGGTCTTGAGGTGGTGGCTGTCGACCTCGATGCGCCGGCCACCGTCGTCCATGGCGCGGGTGATCCAGGTGAGCGCGGTCTTCAGCTCGGCGGGCGTGACGGGCTTGCGGTCTCCGGCCCGGTCGAAATCGGGATGCTTGGGGTAGAGGGCGCCGAAGACTCCGTCGGCCAGGTGCTGCAGGTTGTCCATGAAGGACTTTCCGCCCTGCAACTGGGGTCGACTGAATTCGGGCAGCAGCGACAGGATGTGCTTCCCCTCGCTGACCTCTGCGGACACGCTGTTCTCGTCGACCTTGGCGATGCCGTAGAGCTGGGTGAGCGTGGCAGTCAGCTGCGAGGTGAGGGTGTCGCGCTGGGCGGCCAGCTGATGGCGGACGCGGACGCGGTCGTCGGAGGCGAGGTGCCCGGCGTAGTCGTCGAGACGGTCGCGCTCCAGAAGATAGTTGATCTTGATCAGGCGTCCCAGTTGGGCGTTCTTCTGCTCCGAGAAGAACGACGGCAGCCAGACGACGGTCGGCGCCATGAGCCCTTCGGAGCGCAGCAGCTCGACCCGCTGGGCGTCGTCGTTGGGGAAGTGCTGACCGTCGTCGAAGGGGTAGTCGAGGATGAACCGCACACGACCGTCCACACCGGGGCGGAACTGCTCGGCGGGCAGCTGGGCGGTGTCGCGGACGTTCTCGAAGACGAACTCGGCGGTGCGCCGGCTGCCCTTCCAGACGATGTCGTGCTCACAGACGAAGGCGCCGGTGTCTTTGAGTCCGAGTGCCTTCCAGAGCTGGTCCTTGACCCAGATGCGGCGGGCTCCCGTACGGTCCTCGTCGGCCACCATGTCGAGCAGCGGCTCGATGTCCAGATCGGACAGATGGAGGGTGAACACAGGATCCTGGTCGCCGTCGGCCCGGATCTCGCCGAACTCGGCCTGCAGTTCCCGCAGTCGAGTCACGACGAGCGAGCCGGGAGCGACCGTACGGGAGCGGATGGAACCGTGGTTCAGCGCGGCGATACGCCCGCCGGTGAGTCGCTTGAGGGCCGGTACGTCGGGCGCGAGCGCGGCAAGCAGCAGAGTCTTGACGAACCGGTCGTCGGCGATGAACTTCTCATTCTCCTCCGAGCCGTACTTCTCCAGCAGATGTGCGCGTACTTTGCCGTGGAAGGTGTGCGCTGCCTCCGCCTCGTTCTTGAGGCGGTCGGTGAATGCCTCGCCGGTGCCGTCGGAGAGTACGTCCCAGAGGTCGCCGAGGGGGATCAGCTCACCCAGCTTGAAGTCGGCGCGCCGCCTGCGCAGCATCTCCTGGAGCAGCTTGAGGCCGGTCCGCTCGCGTTGGAGCGCACCGGACAGTGCCACGAGGACGTTGAGCAGCGCCGGCGAGAGCGGGTACACCGCCCGGAAGTCCGCCCAGTCGGCGTGCGTGGCGCCGTGTGCGTCGAGCAGGACGTCCTTGACCTGCGAGCTGGTGGACTCGATGGCTCCGAATGCCCCGTCCAGAGCCGCGCGCGCCTGCTCGTCCTTGGGCTTGAGAATGCGCTCCTTGATGATCTCCGGAAGGTTGCGGTCCTCAAGACTCACGACGTCGAAGCGGCCCGCCAGATACTCGACCTGCTGCTCCAGGTTCTTCACGTCCGCGCCGACGACGTCCGCACCGACGAGTTGGGAAAGGTCACGCTGCCGGGAGATGAAGGACACGATCGGGACGGGGCGAGCACTGTCGCCGGACTCGATCAGCTTCACCAGCTTGCTGACCTCGGAGTTCACCTTCTCCCGGTTCGACATGTGCGCCTGGAGCCACAGAATCAACTCGTCGAGGAAGAGGACGAGACCGTCGTACCCGAGGGACTTCGCGTGCCGGCTGATGACGGCGAGGCCGTTCTCCAGCGGCAGGAACGCCTGGGCATCGCCTCGGGCACCCTCCGCGTACGAGGACATCGGCCCGGTCAGCAAGGCAGACACCAGCCGGTCGCGGCGAGCGTCACCAGCCGGCGCGGCAAAGGCCGCCTCCAGATCACCGGGGGTCCAGGCCGCGCCCGAGCCGTCGATCACATCGAGGTCCTCGAGGTCTCCGCCCCCGCTTCCGAGCTCCGTACCGGCAGCGGGAAGGAGGGCCACGAAAGCATCGTGGCCGATGCTGTTCCGGAGCTTCGCGGCGTCGGCCAGCATCGAGTCGGCACGGTAGACGGCAGGGGTAGGGGCGCCCGGGTGCAGGCGCCGCACCTCGGCGACGTATCCGCCGAGCAGAGCCGAGTCCAGGTCGGTGGAGCCCACGAGGTGGTACGGCACCATCAGGAATCGCTTGCCGCGAAGCCACTCGTCGTGTTCGGCGATGACTTCCTGGAGCCGTGGCTTGGCGCGGGCGGACGGCTCGTTGTTCAAGACCGCGTGCAGCACGGTCAGGAAGTGGCTCTTACCGGAACCGAAGGACCCGTGGAGGTAGGCGGCATGTGAGTTCCCACCGCGGACGGAGGCTCGGACGATGCCGAGAGCCTTACCGAAGGCCAGCTTCAGCTGATCGGTGACCACGTATTCCGCGACCCTGGCGGCGGTCTCGGTGAAGCCCCCTGTGAGCTCCACCTTGAAATCGCCGGCGTGGACGTCTTCCTTGATGTCGATGACATCCCGCAGGAAGAGTTCATTCGTGGACATCGGTGGCTCTCGTTCCCTCACTCGGCGGTTCACATGGTCCGCGCAGCGCGCTCGTCCCCCATATCTTGCCAGCTCGCAGGGGCTCTCAACCGGCGCATGGGAACTTCCGTGATGATCAATCGATCATCACGGTCCCTTGCCCGTGTACAGAGGCAGCGCCTCCACATACGACCAGGTGAACGTCCGGTCGTCTTCGAGGTGCGCCTCCCCCCAGTGAATGGAGTGAATGCCCTCGCCCCGGGCGGCGGTGAAGAAGACGGAGACCAGCTTGGTGCTGCGTCCCAGTTCCTCAAATGCCTCGTGGAGCTTGTCGTAGTCCGCTGTGGTCGGAACGTCCTCCAGCGGGAAGAGACCTTCCCGCGGTTCCGGACCATGCGCTGTCAGCAGGCGCTTTCGCTGGGCCGAAACATCGGCACGCAGACGGGCACGATCGAGAGGGATCGGCCGGTCCGAATACTTGAAGGGGAAGAGGGCCCACCCGTTGATGACCGCGAAGTCGTAGCCGCGCAATTCACGGACGGCGCCCCCGAGGGCAAGGGCTTCGTCGGCAAGTTCTTCCAGCACGGCCTCGGCCAGGACGTTCCCGTACGGGCCACGCTTCTTGAGCTCGGCCTGGTCATGGACAGCCCTGGCCCGCTGGTGCGCTCGCGCCAGCCGCTTCGGAACCCCTGCGACAAGCCCCCTCGCCCGCTTCCCGAACCGTTCTTCCGCCCAGCCCGAGGGCGCCGAGTCCCCTCGACCGCTTCCGTTACTTCCTGCGTCCCCACCCAAGGCTCTCCCCCTGCCCTCGATCCGCTCCCCCTTGTGTGACATGGGGGCGAGACGCAGGCAAGGGTGCGATTTCAGCCTTGAGGAAGGGGGCGCGGCGCAAGTATTGCTGCCCGCGCCTCTACTGCCGTTCCTTCTCTGAAGGCGTCGAGCCATCACCAGGTTCGGCGTCGCCCTTGCCAGGCTGCGCCGACCGGCCAGGGCCTTCGAGGAAGGTCTCGATGAGGATCGGCACGGCCTCGTCCGGGATGCGGAAGCCAGTCGCCCACGAGGGCTCTGTCACCGAGCCGTAGATGGTGTGGAGCAGGAAGGACTCCTCGCCCGTCAGCAAGCCCTGGTCTTCCAGCTCCCGTGCCACGGTGCTGATGGGCCGGGTGAATCCCTTGAGCTGCCGGTCGTCCGGATATCCGGCCAGGTCGTACACGGTCGCCCGGTCCACGAATCCACCGTTGGCCGCAGCCGCGATGATCACCTTGGCGTGTGCCGGGTAGCGCACACGAAGGTGCTCGACGAAGGTTCCGAGGGATTGCCGGGTCCACCCGGTCTCGACGGTCGTGTCCTCGCGGTCCGCCTCACGGAGCTGTTCGAGGTCATCGACGGAGTCCTTGTCGACGTCGAGTCCGTCGAGCAACTCCTCGGCCCATGTGAGGAGTTCGGCGGGGGTCAACATGTAGAGCTGTGCGCCCGCGCGCTCGCGGAGCTCCACCAGCAGCTCGGCTCTCGGGCGAGCGGGGATGTCGCCGTCCCTCGGGTGCCACCAGTCCTTCTTGACGTCACCCGTCACCAACAGGACATCGCCGTCGTGATTCTGCGCTTCCTTGAGCAGCTGCACCCAGAGGAGATAGTCACCGGCCGCACGCTCCGGAGGCTTCGTCTTGAAGTCCTCGTACCCGGGCGGGATCTCCTCGTCCGCTCGCTTCTGTGCCGCCTGCACCGCCTTGTCGTACTCGTCGGTCGGCAACGGCTCTCCGATACGACCTTGAAGGAGCGGTTCCAGCTCGGCCAGTACGGGATCACTGTGCGTCTGGGCCGTCCCCAGCAGAGCATCCCGCTCGGCCTGCGCATCGATGATCTCCCGCAGTCCGTCGATCGCCTCTGCCAAGGTCCTCAGACCGGCGTCAATGCGCAGGGTGACGCCCTCGTCCTGCTTCAGCCGCACGTCCTTCATCCACCGGTCGACTGCGTCGTGCGCGGACCGGCTGGCCTTGTCCAGGGCGAGCGACGTCTCCTTCGCCCGAGTGCTGTGGTGATGACGGATCGACTTCAGCTCACGATTGCGCCAGAACTCGGTGAGCACCTGATGCGGGACCCAAAGCCGGTCCCGGAGCTTGGAGAGGACGGCGAAGGTGTCCTGCCGGGTCCGGGCGTTGGATCGGTAGAGGTTGAGCAGCACGTTGGTGTCGAGAACGACCATGCCGGACTGGAAGACCCGCTCGTAGTCGCTCTCGAGCGGGGTGCGGTGAGCTCCGTCGCAGTCGAAGATCCCGCGCCCGGTGGGCTGATCGTCCGGGTTGTTCGTGTACCCCATACTGCTCCGCGCTTCCCCTCGTTGGCCCGGTACGTGCCTCAGGCATAGGGGGCATGGTTCCAGGGTTGGCCGTGGTGCGGGAGTGCCGTCTCGGCCAAATCCGACCTGGGGTGAATCTGATCACGGAGGTGCAAAGTGTTGCCTGCGGAGCGGGTGTCTCGGCAAGCGGCGACAAGGGCGGTACCGGAGCAGCGAGGTGTTGGCGATTCCGGCGGGCGGCAGGACGACGCGGCTCCGTCGCTGTCGCCGCTTCCTGTTGAGCCATTCAATCGACGAGTCGAGGTACTTGTCGCGGTGGTCGACAGTCCCGAGGAGACGGGACTGGCAGCGCAGTTGCTGGAGGGACGGGGATGGTCAGTACAACACTGGGTGCCAGGTGCTGGAGAAGAGGACGCTCTTGGGAGCGGGCGGCGGGGGATGCTGGTGGAAGTACGCCTGCACGGGGCACGGTTCAGGGCGGTACAGGCGGCGGCCTCGGAGATCGAAGAGCTGGCACGGCGGCATCAGGCGGGGATGTGGGTGGTGGATGCGGCGCTGATCGGTCACGAACTGTCCGTTGACCATCGGACGGTGCTGCACGCCTACCACAGGCCCCCAGAGATTGAGCCTGACTCCTCCGAGCGGCCAGACCTCAGGAGTCAACTATTCATCTGGCGCACGCTGTTGGGCCTGGTGACGAGCGTCCGAATCGTCAAGCTGGAAGGGCGGCCGCATGTCGGGGCAGTCGCCGACCGCTTGGCGCACGGAGCGTTCACTCGCCGACGGTACGACTCTGAGACTCTCCAACTACGCATTCCCGTAGGCATGGAGGGCCGGAATCCCGAGGATCCGCCGGCTGAGTCTCGGAGCCCCTGGCCTGCCGCACTGCTCTTTTCGGCCTGGCTCCTCACGGGAGTGGCATGTGGGTACGTGGCCGCCCTTTCAGAGGGCATGCTTGCCATGGTTCCGCTCCTCATCGCATGCGCGTTGGTACGGCCAGTAGGGCTGCAGCTCTTCCCCCACCACGAGTCCCGTCCGTGGAGCGTCCCGCTTGCAGCGGGCTCACTCTTCGTGGGCGCACTGGTCGCGATCGGGATGCGGATCCCGAGCATCGCGTCGAGTACGCCCTCCGCAGCCACGGTTGCATGGGCTGCCGCCAGTGTGGTTCTCGTTCCCCTGTTGTCGTACGGCCTCAGGTACGCGTTCGTGCACTCCTGGTTCAGCCGCAATGCCAATTGGGCAGTGCCCGCTTTGGTCCCTGTGCTCGGGCTCATCCTCCCGTGGTTCGGAGGCTTGATGCACACGGTCTACCTGCAGCGGGCATTCGGACTTCCGTCAGAAGCAGCACCCGTGTCTCTCTACTGGTCCTACGCCGCATCGCTCGTGCCGGTCGGCGTCGCAGCCCTGGGGGTCGCGGTGGTTCTGGCAGTCGCCGGGTGGGCTCGCCATTTCCACTTCATTCAAGTGCGCGGCATGCAGCGAGTGGGCCTTGCGCTGATCACCCTTTTCATCGTGGGCATGACCTTGTTGACCGGCCTCGCCGTTGCCCAGCTCGGCGCAACCCAGGCCCGGACAACAGCGGCATCCGGACGTAACCCGGCTCCGTACTACGGTGTCCAGGGCGCCCTCGTCTGTGTGAAGCCGCTGAACAAGGACATCGCTGTCTTCAATGGACCGTTTGCTTCCACCCATCCCGTGCTGACTTTCGGCCCGTCCGGCGACCGGGTCTGGCTGTGGGACCCCCAGCGCGGCAAATCCTTGTCGGTACGGCTGGAGGACGTGGTGGTGACGGAGAAGACGGCGAGGGCATGCCGCTGAGATCACCCCTCGGCCCGGGACCGGTGGAGCGCGCACGGTACGCGCTCCACCGCGCCCAACGTCGACTGAGCGTAGGCGTCAGCCGACCATCGCCCGGACGTTCTCCAGCATCGCCTGAAGGACGAAAGGCGGGTCCGTCACGGCAGTGCGGGCCGCCTCCCGGTACGTGGCCGCATTCTTGTCCGGCGCACCCTCGCCCGCGTCGACCAGCTGCTGCTTCCGCTCTCCCCAGGACGGCCAGCTCTCCACGAGGTATGTCTCCAGGTTGTCCTCGAACACCGTGTACGTGCCCGCCGAACCCGTCGCCGGCCACGGTGAGCGGGACTCTCCCAGGTAGCCGAGCAGGTCGGCATTGCTCCCGGAGATCTTGCGGGCCTGCTGCGCGAAGGCCGCCTCCTTCTCCGCACGCTTCTCCTCGTCGAAGTGCCGCACCGACTCGCGCTTTCGCTCTTCCATTCCGGCATCACCGTCGAAGACCACGTGACAAGGGACGCCCATAGCCGACAGGATCGCGTGGCTGAGCAGAAGGTTGTCCCTTCCGGTCACATCGACGTAGGTGATTCCCTCGGCGCCGAGATTGATCCCGTTCCGCTCTGCACAGCCCTCGAGCAGCGCACCGTCGGTCGTCCCCTCACCGAGCACCGCGGCGTGGGCGAAGAACGCCTCGGCGAGCGAGCCGGCCATCGCCACTCCGGTGCGCCGGCGGACGGCCTCCTCCTTAACCAGCCCCTCCAGCGACCGGCACAGCTCGTCCTCCGTCACCTGCCTCACCCTGGTGACCGGGTGCTCGGCTCCGGTGTCGCGGGTGAGACGGCGGACCTGGTGGTAGCCGGCCGGCTCGATGAAGACGGGGCTGTGCGTCGCGTACATCACCTGCGTACGCCCCTCAGCGGACCCGGTCACCAGCTCACGCAGCACCTTCGCGAAGGTCCGTGCCTGTGGCGGATGTTGGAACAGCTCCGGCTCCTCGACGGCCAGGCACAGCGTCCGCGTCCCGCCCTCTGGTCGCCTGCGGTCGGCCAGGTACTTGAGCGCGGCAATGATCAGCGCCCGCTGGAAGCCGTGCCCTTGCCGGTGCACAGACGTCTCGGCGGCCCCATCCTTGATGCTCACCTGGAAGGCGGTCTTTGCCGGCCTGGGTGCGCGCACTGTCGGTGTCACAACCACCTCCCGGCCCGTGGTCAGTTTGGCAACCTCCGCGGACAGGGCGGCGGAGATGTCCTTCAGGACGGGGCCGTAGACGTTGTCGTGGACCGCCTGGCGGGCGAGCTGGGCGTACTCCTCGATCTCGCCGAGCTGGGCATCGGCCTCGGTGCGGTCGACAGCGTGGTCGAGGATGCGGGCGATGGCGGAGGCCTTCTGGTCGTTGGCCTCTTCGTACGCGCGCAGGTCGGCGGAGACGAAGACGAAGTCGATGAGCTCGGCAAGCTTGCTCTGCCCGGCGAACCCGAAGAAGTGCGTGTCCTCTACCTCGGCCTCGGTGAGCTGGTCCCGGTGGGCCCGCTCCCAGGCGAGCATCGCCTCGTTCATGGCCTTCTCGCTGCCGACCGCCGGCAGACCGAGCCTGGGGGTGCTCTCCCGAAGCTCGTTGTACGCCCGGCGCTTCGGCATCGCGCCGCCGGGCACGCTCCGGATCTCCTCGAAGGGCGCGTACGCGAGGGCTTTTCCGGTGATCTTGTCGTCACCGTCGTCCCAGGTACGCCAGATGCTGACGGTTGTGGCGTTGTCGGGGGCGTACCGGCCGAGGGCGTCGCGGTCGAAGTCGGTCAGCCCGTCGAACTCCACCTCGACGGAGATGCGCTCGCTGCCGTCGGCCGCGACCGCCGAGTGTATGTCGTCGGTGGTGAGGGCGACCGACTTTTCGCCGTTGAAGAACCAATCGAGTGCGCGGAGCACGGTGGACTTGCCGACGCCGGTCGGGCCGATGAACGAGGTTATCTCGTCGAAGTCGATGTCCACCTTGTGCAGGCAGCAGAAGTTCTCGATACGTATGCGCTTGATCTTCACGGTCGTCCTGAAACCTGGTGCGGGCGGGCACGTTTGGGCCCGCTGTGACAAATCAAGGCTA
Organism: Streptomyces sp. NPDC026092; assembly: GCF_040638605.1. Taxonomy (NCBI): domain Bacteria; kingdom Bacillati; phylum Actinomycetota; class Actinomycetes; order Kitasatosporales; family Streptomycetaceae; genus Streptomyces; species Streptomyces sp. NPDC026092. Next base: position 115,051 of record NZ_JBEZYN010000014.1, on the reverse strand, counting down.
GCGAGGTGGATGACGCCGCATCAGCTCTTTTTGCATTCGCGGGAATGCATCGCTTATCGGGGCGGTACCGGCAGATCGAGTTCCGCCCAGACGGTCTTTCCGGGAGCGCCGACGCGAGGGATCCAGCCGAAGCGGTCGGCGATCTCGGAGACGAGGTAGAGCCCGCGGCCCGACTCCTCGGTGGGTAGTGGGGTGCGGGCGGTGTCGGCGGTGGGGTGCCTCTCGGTGCGGGTGTCGGTGACCTCGATGCGGAGCCTTGCGGTGACGAGGAGCAGGCGGAGTTGGAAGTCCCGGCCGGGGACGTGGCCGTGGCGGACGGCGTTGGCGGTGAGTTCGGAGGCGATGAGGGTGGCGGTCTCGTTGGGGGTGGAGGTGTAGGGGTGGCCCCAGTCGTCGAGCCGGTGCGAGACGAGCCGGCGGGCAAGCCGGGCGCCGCGCGGCGTGGAGGTGAACTGCATCGTGAACTCGTGGGTGGTGGTCGGGTGTTGCTGATCCACCACGGGAGGAGTAATTGCTCGGTTCATGAGGAGAACGGTTGCGGAGCGTGCGTACCGTTGACCAGGAGTGACGCACTGACGGGTGCTGGCTGTACGCGTTGGTAGGCACGGTGTACGTGGTGCGGGGCGTGTCGTGAGAGGTACGGGACGTGGTGGAGCAACAGGGGCCTGAGGATGACTACGAGTACGGGGGTGGGGGCGGGGACGAGTCCGGATCGGGCATCTTGCACGTCTTCGGACAGCAGTTGAAACTGTGCCGCGTTCGGGCGGGGATGGAACGGGCGGAGCTGGGGGCGCGGACGGGGTACTCGGCCTCGACGATCGCGTCGTTCGAGCAGGGAAGGCGGATTCCGCCGCCGAAGTTCATCGACTTGGCGGATGAGGTGCTGGATGCGGGTGGGGTGTTGAAGGCGGGGAAGAAGGAGGTGGCCAAGGCGCAGTACCCGGCGTTCTTTCGGGATGCGGCGCGGTTGGAGACGGAGGCCGCCGAGATTCACGTATACGACAACCACGTGGTCAACGGCCTGTTGCAAACAGAGGACTACACCCAGGCTCTGTTGACCATGCGCCGCCCGCTGCTGAGCGATGACATCATCGAGCAACGCGTTCTGGCACGGATGGCCCGCCAAGAGATCTTCAATCGGCAGCCGTCCCCGCTGCTCAGCTTCGTCATGGAGGAGCCCGTACTGCGGCGCCCACTGGGTGGCAGGTCGGTGCAGCGAGGCCAGCTCGAGCAGATCCTGCTGGTCGCGCACAGGCGCAACGTCGAGCTCCAGATCATGCCGCTCGACCGAAAGGACAACGCCGGCGTGGACGGCCCATTCACGCTGATGACCCAACGCCGCGGCGATCAGTTCGGATACGTGGAGGTCCAGGGTCGAAGCACGCTGGTGACGGACCGAGAAGAGGTCCGCGCGCTCGCAGCGCGCTATGGGATCATCCGAGCGCAGGCTCTTACCCCATGGGAGTCTCTGGCCTTCATCGAGAAGCTGCTGGGAGAAGTATGAACGTCGCAGACACCACCGCTAGCGCCCCCGAACTCGCGTGGCGCAAGAGTAGCTACAGCGGCGCCGAAGGCGGCCAGTGCGTTGAGGTCGCTGTACGCCCCGGGACCGTGCACGTCCGGGACTCGAAGGACAAGGCGGGGCCAGCGCTGTCCCTGGCGCCTGAAGGATGGGCGGCCTTCGTGGAGTTCGCCGCACAGGGCTGAGCCGAACCGACATTGACGAGGGCGCCCCGCCAACGGACCGTTCCGTCGGCGGGGCGCCCTCGTCTGTACACGACTGTACGCGCGGCTCTCAGTCGGCCCTCTTCGCCCGACCGCGCGTCTTCTTCTCTGGACGCCAGGCCGTGAGGTCCTCCGCCGAGAGTCCGTGCTTGGCGCGCTGCTCGTCCAGGTACGCCTGGTACTCCTCGGAGGGCGTGCCGCCCCACTCTTCGTCGTGCTCACCGTGCCACTGGTGGACCCAGGGCATCAGTTCCTGGATGCCTGCGAGGAGCGGGGTGAGCCGCGGGGTGCCCCAACCAGCCTGCTCGGTACGGTCATTGATCACGTTGACCAGCGCCTGCACCTGATCCTTGTGGTCCCAGCCGGCCCAACCGAGGAGGATGGTCGGATCGGAGTCGGGCGACGCGTCCGGGTAGGAGATAAACCGCTCCTTGGGGACGTCCAGCTTGCCGCGGTGGGACCAGTAGGAGGTCTTGAGGAAGTCAGAGGAGGCGTACTTCGGCGGTACGGCGATGTCGAGGCGCTCGCCGGTCTTGTCCTCCTCCCGCTGGAGGTCCCAAACCTGCTCCCACTGCTCCCGCTTGCGCAGACCGGAGTCCTTGTAGCGCAGGGCAGCGAGGTACGGCACGTGCTCGCTGGCGATCACGTCCGCGAGAACGGTCACGAGGGTGGCGTCACGCTTGCCCATGTGATCGGTGGCGTACAGCTCGGCGACGGCCTGGACGTCAGCGTCCTGCCGGAGGGCGTCGGCGAGCTGGGAGACGGTGAGCGTCCGGGGCGCACGGAACCCGTCCCGGAGGCCGAACCAGAGGTTCTCGCCCTCGCACCGGTCGAGCAGCCAGGTACGGAGGGCTTCCTTCTCCTTCTTCTCCCAGGGGTCGGAGGCCCAACGCCGCTTGCATTCGGGGCGCTCGATGAGGGCGATGTCCTTGCGGGAGTTGATGATGTCGATACGGGCCTGGACGACGGCCTTGTACTCGTCGGGCCAGTCTGCGGGGATCTCAGTAGTAGGGGTCGACCCGTGGCGCTTAAACCAAGCGGTCTCGGCCTCGCCTGCGGCTACCTTCCGCGCCAGCACGATTTCAAAAGCCCGCTCGCCGAGGCCAACCTTGGGTACGCCAAGGGTGCTAGGCAAGGTTGTACGGCTTACCTGGTCCGGAGAGAGCAGGTTGTAGGAGCCATAGACAATCCAGTCCAGCTCCTCCTGGAGGGCGACCATCCGCGCGCCGATGGAAGCGTACGCGCCATGGGCCCTTTCGAGCGCCGCACGGGTGGGGGCGCTGATGACCACAACAGAGGGCCCATGCGTAGCCGCCTCCCGCGCCAGGGAGTCAAGGGCACGGCCTGCTTCGAGGGGCAGCTCCCCCGGCAACGGGAATTCCTGAAGTTTCGTCCCCGTGAACTCATACCGTTCCTCCCACTCTTCGTCCTGCAGGCCGCGCCCAAGGCCACTACCTCCCTTGCCTTGGCTCACCTGCTTGAGCCAGAAGCAAGCCGCCGACGAATTCAGCACCCCCAACAACCCCAGGTGCTGCTCCTCCGTCGCCCCCTCTGGCAACTTGATGATCGGCGCCGACTGCTTGAAGACCTTCTCACCACGGTCCAGCACGAAGTGATTATGCGTCGCCACAAACGCAAATGCGATCGAAAGATCAGGCCTCAGCTTGCTCGGGTATAGTTCCTGCCACTCGTGCCAGGCCATCCCGCGCTCCAGCATGGGAACCCCGAAGCGCCTTCGATGAGAGATCGCCACACGATATGCGGCAAGCAGTCGCCTGGTCGACCCGATCGACTCGTAGGGAAGCGCCTGAAGATCATCGCCATAAACCCACACCGAGTCGTGTGCTGGCACCAGATCGAAGTCACGGATGACATCCCCCGTTACCATCGGACGTGTCCTGGCGACCGCGAGCCGCCTCGCCGCACCATCTCGCGGCAGCAGAAAAAGATCATCTTCCCCCGTGACCGCAGAGATTCCGATGGATTCAGTGACCGGCCCCAGTTTCTGCCCTGCAGCCTCGAGGCATCCAAGAACTTCACCGGCGCCGCCACCACTGAGAGACCACGGATGCATCGCAAAGTCGTGTCGCGCAGCATCCTCAACTGAAACCCACTCAGACTCACTCCCGGGCTTCTCCAGCTGACCCAAAATTGCAGTCCAAACCATTGCCCGCGCCGGATCACTCGGCTGGCTTGGCTCGCCTCGCACCCCCAATACGGCGCGAATGCCGTCAGTTTGTCGACCCATACTGTTGCGACCCGCTAGAATCACGGTCGGGGTCCCATGGCCAGGGATGTAAGCCCCTGAAGTGTCGATCACATGAGTGAGGGCAACCTTCGGAAAGAGTTCCTCGATCAGCTTCTTCCCGAACTCCCGCTTCATGAACGAGTTCGACGTGATCTGCCCCGTGAAGCCACCGTCCCGCCGGTCACCCCCCGCCCGCACCGCCAGCTCAAAGATCCGCTGCGCGAACGGCACCGACAGCGCGTACTTGCCCGAGCACGCGTCGTACGCCTTGCGGTAGTTCTCGTTCTCCTGCTTGTCCTTCACCGTGATGTACGGCGGGTTCGCCACCACTACGTGATACGTCCCCCGCCCCAGCAAATCCACCCGCTCCGCGTACTCCCGCACATCCTCCGTGCGGTACGCGAACATCCCCTCGTCCTCACCCCCGAACAGCGTGTCCAGCGTCTCCGTCACGGACTCCGCACCCCGCCCATGCAGCAGCGAGTCCCCCACCGCCACGTTGATCGGGAACGCGGGCGCCGCACTCAGCCGCCGCTCGCCGCACGCCTTCAGGGCAGCCACCAGCAAGCGGAATCGCGCGATCGCCACCGCGAACGGGTTCTTGTCGCAGCCGTGCACGGACTCCAAACTCCGCCGCACCAGCTCCCAGTCGTCCGTGCCCGGCTCCGCCGCGCGCCACTTCTCCAGCAGGCGGCTGAACATGCCCAGGAGGAAGTGGCCCGAGCCGCACGCCGGGTCGATGCAGCGCAGACCCCGCGCGACCGGGTCGGCGCCCTGCCACCCCTTCGGCTTGTGCTTCCATACCGGGTCGAGGCCGAACTCCTCGACAGCCGGCTCCAGCGTCAGGTCGAGGATGAACTCCTCCACGAACTCCGGCGTCTGCAGCAGCGCGTACGTCTTTCGGGCGTGCTCGCTCAGGTCCTGGTACAGGTCGCCCAGGAATCGCGTGTCCAGTTCCTCGTCCATAAACGAATGGACGATCTCGCCGTCCGCGCCCCGCTCCCGCCAGAAGCCAAGGAGTCGCGTCGCCGCCTCGTATGACGGGGTCAGCTCCCACAGCGGGTTGTGGCCCCGGTCGAAGAGACCCGCCACCGCCTCGTGCGAACCTGCCAGCGCCTCGAAACCGGCGACCAGCCAATCCCGGTCGTTCAGCTCCGGGCGCTCCCGGAAGAACGCCGCCTGGCGGTCCTCCGCATCCGCGAGCCGCTCGCCCGGGCCCGCGATGTACGGGTCGGCGATCAGCCCGTTGTCCTCGCAGAAGCGGACGAACACCGTCGCGAGGACCCACGCCGCCGCCGCTTGCGTCACGCGTTCGTCGCGCCACGCTCCGTACGTGGCCGCCGTGCGCTGCGCGTCTCGCGCCGCCGCATATTCGCGCTCAAGCGCCACACGGAACTCGCCCTCCGAGTCCGTCCGCGCCCGAAGGTCGTCCTCCAGCGCGGTGACCTGCCTACGCAGGTCCTTCAGCAGTGCGGCCTTGTCCACGACGTGGCGCCCTTCTCTCCCGTAACCCACAACCCGTCCCCTACCTACAGCCCGTCCATCCTGCCAGCTCGGGAGGAATGTCCAGACCTGCCCCGACCTCAGCCTTCAGCGGACCACGCCGACCCGGCCCGGTCCGCCCTCGAGCCTGCGCTGGCGGTGGAGCTCCGCGATGTCCGCCTGCAAGGACTCGCGGATGTCGCTGCCCATGCGGCGCCAGCCGAAGAACTCGCGTACCTGCTTGATCAGCTCCTCCTCCGAGATACCAGGGCATTCCGCAGCGATTTCATACAGCGCAAGCTGCCGTTCCGCCGGAGCGATGGACGTCACCTTGCGCGGCTCGTCCCCGGCTTCCGGACGCCGCGCCTTCAGGCCTGCAAGCCCGTCCCGGGCCTTCGCGTCGTAGGAGTCGTAGAAATCGCCGTCCCTAACGATCACCTTCGCGCTCACCAGGCTCCGCGCCACCAGCATCACGTTGTCCCGGATCCGACTCCCCGCCCGTCCCACGCCCCACGCCTCCCGCGCCCGCTGGACCAGCAGCTCCAGATGGATCGGGCCCTCGGCCTCGATGATCTGCACCAGTGCTTTGCGCAGGGCCGGCCGCGCCTCGGTCGTGTGCATCTCGTAGCGGGAACTCACCGTCGGCCGGCTCGGGCGGTACACAGCGGCCCACCCACGCTCCACCTCCGTGTCCACCGGTACGCGCTCGTACTCGATCTCGACCTGAGGCTCCCCCACGGGCACCGTCACCACATGACCACCCTCGTAGGTCGCCGCACTGGTACTCGCCCCGGCGTCCGGAGTCGGTTGGTGCGCCGGCGCGGCCAGCGGGCCCTGCGCGATCGCCTGCTCCACGGCCTCCTGCAGTCGCAGTTCCGCCGCTGCCCGGCCCCGGTACCAGTCCGTCCCCCAGATCCGGTACAGCCGCCAGCCCAACCCATTGAGCACTTGCTCCCGCAGCCGGTCGCGATCACGCGCAGCCTTGGAGGAGTGGTACATCGCGCCGTCGCACTCGATCCCGAGCGCGTAGGCGCCCGGCAGCTCGGGGTGACGCAGGCCGAGGTCGATGCGGTATCCGGCGACACCGACCTGGGGCTGGACCTGGTAGCCCCAGCCGCGCAGCACCTCGAGTACGGATTCTTCGAAGGGGCTGTCGGGCTCCGCATCCCCCTGAACTACATCACGAGCGAGGACCGCAGGTCCCTGCTCCGCGTACTCCAGGTAGCGCTTCAGGTACTGGACGCTGAGATTGGCGCTGTCCTTGAGCTGCGTCCCGCGGAACGAGGAGACGACCTCCATCCGGTAGCGGGCGCGGGTCACCGCCACGTTCAGACGACGCCAGCCGCCTGCCTTGTTGATCGGGCCGAAGTTCAGTCCGAGGGTCCCGCGCTCGTCGGGACCGTAGCCGACGGACATGATCATCACGTCTCGCTCGTCACCCTGAACCGATTCGAGGTTCTTGACGAAGAAGCCGTCCAGGCGGTCTTCGGTGAAGCAGTGCTCCAGGTCCGGGCGCGAGATGCGCGCCTGCTGGACGGCCAGGTCGATAGCCGAGGCCTGCGCCTGGGAGAGGGCGACAACGCCGAGCGTCCTACCGGGGCGGGTGTCGAAATGGTGCATGACCCGTGCAGCCACGAAGTCCGCCTCGCTGCGGTTGTCCCGACGGCCCCCCTTGTCGTACACGCCGTCGGCTTTGAGGAAGGCCACACCGACGTCGTTGCCCTTGTCGAGCGATCCGGGGAAGGTCACCATCGAGTTCCCGTAGAACTCACGGTTGCTGAAAGTGATCAGGTCCTCGTGACGGCTGCGGTAGTGCCAGCGCAGCGACAACTCCCGCATGGCCCCGCCCTTGCAGGCATGCAGCAGGGACTCGAAGGAGTCGGGCACGTCCTCCGCGTACTCGTCCGAGTCGTCCTCGACCGAGGAGTCGAAGAACGAGGTCGGCGGAAGCTGCTTGTCGTCGCCCGCGACGATCAGGCTGCGGCCCCGGTAGATGCAGTTGATCGCGTCGCTGGGGCGGACCTGGGATGCCTCGTCGAAGATGACGACGTCGAAGGTGTAGTCCGCCGGCAGATGCTGGCTGACGGTGAGCGGGCTCATCATGAAGCACGGCTTGATCGACTGGACCACCTCGCGCGTGCGACCGAGGAGCTCGCGTACCGGCATGTGCCGGGTCTTCTTCTCCGCCTCGCGCTTGATGACGGCGCTGCCGCCACCGCCGAGGTTGCGGGGACGCCGCCTGTTGCACTGCTCGATCACCGCTCCGCCGGCCGCCGCGATCAGACGGCGGTCCGCTGCGCGGAAGTCCGCCACCCGGGCGTCAAGGTCTTCGGAGCGGGTGGCACGGAGGCGGTCGTCGCTCGCCAGAATCGCGTCGGCCCAGGAGCGGAGCAGCGCCTGCTCGACGATGTCGGGAAGCTGCTTCGGGTCGATGCCCCGCTCGGCCGCGTTCGCGACGAGGTCGTCGGCGCCATGGCGGGCGAGGACGGCGACGCCGGCGCGGTATGCCTGCCATTCGTCTGGGCCGTGCGGATCGGCGAGGAGTACGTCGATCAGCTGCTTCGCCTGGTCGAAGCCGCCCAGCAGGGACGGGGAGAGCTGGGCACTTCTGGCCGCGTCGAAGAGTCCGAGGAGTGCGGTCGCGGACGCGGACCAGCGTTCGGCGCGGCGGTCCGCCGTGGTGCACCACGTGGCCAGGGCGCTGCGTACGTTCGCGGCGAGTAGCGCCGGCAACGGATCGGTGTCGGATCCGTCGGCCAGCTGGCCGGCCAGCCGCTCGCGTCGGGCGACCCCACCCGCCAGCTCGGCAACTCGGTCCGCGGTCGCCAGGGCCTTGTCGAGGTCCGATGCCTCCGCCCGGGTTCGCGGTGTCCAGCGTCCGAGGAGAGTGGTGTGCTGATCGGCGAGACGCTGCACCTCCTGGAATGCGTGATACCAGTCGAGTGCCTGGCCGAGGCGCCCGGAGAGCTTCCTGTCCCAGGTTGCGCTGTGCGTCAGTGCCGCCGCCGCGGCCCGGTCTGTCTTGTACTGCGCCGAGAAGCGGGCCAGCAGTCCGCTGTGAACGTCGGCGAATCGCGCCACCAGTTCCGGCAGTTCGGAGGCGCTCAAAACCTGCTCGCCGAAGACGTCCTCCGCTGCAGTCCGCGCCGCGCCCTCAGCGGTCAGCGCCTGGTGCAGTTCCTGTGCGGCGCGGTGCGCTGTGCTCCGTACGCCGTCGTCGAACCATCCCGCCGGCGGCCGGTGGGTGGCCTTGGTGAGATCCGCGAGCTCGCAGAGGGCGAAGGCGGCCTCGGTTCCATCCGGCTTCTGAACGCCGAAGAGATCCGCGAGCTGCGCAAGCTGGTCGGAGACGTCCTCGGGCAGACTTCCGTCCGCAGCCCCTTCCTGGCCCGGAAGCCCAGCCCGCAGGGTGCGTACGACCTGCTGGAGTTCACGTACCGAAGCCGGTGCGGCCTGAGTCACGGCGAACGGGCGACGTACCGCAACGGCCTGTACGGCATCCCATGCGTCGGCTGCCTCCGAGAGCACGGAGAGCGCCGAGCTTCCGACCAGCCCCCGCCAGGGCAAGGCGTCCCCCTCGGAGGCAGGTCGCCAGGCACGGCTGACGGATTCGGCGGCCGAGGTAACTTCCTGCAGTGCATCGGCGCTCAGCCTGCCGACAGTCTGGACATGGGAGCCGGGCAGCGGAAGGTGCGGAGTACCCGCCAGCTCCAGCTGGATCAGCCGTCCCAGGACGTCGTGGAGACTGCGCTGCAGTGGCTCGCGGGTCTGGTTCATCGCCGCTGCGTAGGCGGACAGCTCCTCACGCAGCAGACGGGCCCGCTTCAGCTCGTGCTCGGCCGCCCCCGTGGCCCGGGCCTCGGTCGTCAGCACCCGGGCGAGTTCGGTCGCCACTGCCTTCTTGCTCGTATCTCCGCTGTGCAGAGCCATGACGAAGTCACCGAGGCCCACACTGCGAAGACGGTTGCGTACGACATCGAGGGCCGCGGCCTTCTCACTGACGAACAGCACACTGCGACCCGCGTGCATGAGTGCGGCGATCATGTTGGTGATGGTCTGGCTCTTGCCCGTGCCGGGAGGACCGCTCACCACGAAGGATCGGCCATCGAGCGCGGCCGCGATGCACTGCCGCTGAGATGCGTCCGCATCAAGGACCAGCGGCGTCTCCTCGGGCAGCTGGACTTCGTCGATCCTGTCGAGTTCCGGGGGCTCGAAGCTGATGAGACCGTCGGGCAGACCCGCGTCAGGACCGAGGGCGACGGCCCTCACCAGCGGATGTTCGAGGATGCGCCCTTCGTTCTGTTGAAGGTCCTGGTACATGGCCTCCCGGTGCGAGGCGAACAGCCCAAGCACCACGCGCTCCTGGACCTTCCAGCCGACTTGACTGGCCGCGACCGAGCGAGCCGCGGCGATCACGGCGGACAAGTCGGCGACGTCGGTGCCGGTGACGGGGCTCCAGTCGATCCCCAGCCGGTCGAGTTTCACCGCGAGGGCGGGGTTGTGCATCCGGTCCTGGCCGTCGACCGGGTGGAGGCGGTAGCGGCGGTCCTTGTCGCGCCGTAGTTCCACCGGCACGAGCAGCAGCGGCGCGGAGCTGCCCTCTTCAGCCCCGGCTTCTCGCCAGTCCAGCATGCCGACGCCCAGCCACAGCACCCACAGACCGAAGTCGTTGAACGTCTGGCCGGACTTCTGTCGAAGCTGGTACAGGGCGCTGTCGAGCGCCGCCTGCGTGGGCTTCTGCGTCACCACACCGGTCCGGGAGCCATGGGCCGACACCCCGGTACCGTCATCCCCGGATTCTTCGGCTTCTGTCCCGAGCGGGGCGAAGTCCCAACCAGCGGCGAGTCCGCTCAGGAGAGTCGTTGCGCTGGGCGATTCGAGCTCCAGCGTCGCCGTCTTCGTATGACGGAAGTTCAGCAGCCGATTGCGTCCACCGAGGTCGAGAAGCGAGCGGCGCCAGCCTTCCAGCACGTCCTTCAGCCGGTCGAGACCGGGATCGCTCGTCGCGGTAGGCACGGTCTGAGGCTGATCGGGCATAGGGGGTGTACCTCCTGAGCTGAGCGCACAGGGGTGTCCACACTCACAGGCCCCCCTGGAGACATCTGCTTATCAGCCCACATCCACCGACACGCCGGAGATCCACAACTCGGTATGAATTCGTTTGCCGCCCGCACGCAACTTCAGCGATCGTCGCTCGTACTGCCGCTCTTGAGCTCCTTCAGAAACAACGAGCCGAGCACCGTCCACTCGGTGGCGCGGTCGACCACTTCCACCGTGCGTCCGTCCAACGAGGGCGTCTGCTTCGGGTCCTCCATCGGGCACAGCCACCACAGCCCGTGCGGAAGCTGCGCCGGGCGCCGGGCAGCCTGCTGGAGATTCACCAACAGGTCGTGTCCGCCGCCGTCGAAGTACCGTGCCAGCAGGCTCGCATTGTGGAAGAAAAGCACGGCCCTCGGGCCGGCTTCCTCGGCGCGCACGGTGAATCGCTCCGAAAGCCGATCAGTGACCCGCTGGACATAGGAGCGCAGCCCGGGCTTCAGCTCACCGCCGCTGGTGAAGGCGGCATCCGCCCGCAGGACCTTGGACCAGTCGGTACCCAGCTCCTCGGCCAGCATCCGGAAAACCGCGAGGAACTCGGTGTTGAAATCGACCGGAGTCACGCCGAACTCCGCTGCCAGAGCCGCCGCCGTGCCGGGCAGGTCCGCGCCCTTGAGGGTGAGGGCGAGGAAGCCCCCGCGCTCGGCGGACGTCGTCAGCTTGGCCCGTACCACGGCCTGCGGATCACGGCCCGACGCGACCGCGGCCCTGGCTTCCGCGACGAGCACGCTCGTACGGGTGTAGGTGGAGCTGGTCCAGCGTGCTCCTTCGACAGCCGGAGGGAAGAACCGCTTGCGTACGGTGTCGTACTCGAGGGGGAATCCCGCATCGACGAGCGCGTCCTCGATCGCAATGTGCGTGGGGGCTTCCGAGAACGGCAGCGAGGGGAAGCGCGCCTTGACCCGGGCGATGAGCTCACCGGTGGAGATGCCGACTTCGCGGCGGACACCGGCAACAGCCTGGGAGATTCTAATGGCGCGGGCCAGGCCGAGCGCCTTCGGGTAGATCTCCAGCCGGGGCGATGCGGAGGCGTCCTGCGAGACCACGGCCGCCAGCCCCACCAGGCGGGTGTCGGCCAGCGGCGTCATTCCCTCCGGCGCAGGTACCTCGCGCAGGGTCCGTACGACCGTGGCCCGGCCCGGCAGGGGATCCTCGGCGGCCATCCGGTCGGCGGCGGCGCCGAGGTTCGCTGCATAGTCCGCCAACTCCTGTGGAGTGGGGTCATCAGTGCCAGGCAGGGAGTCGAGTGCGAGCAGAACGCGGGATCCCCTCCGCAGCACTTCGAGGCGCGGGTCCCGCTCGTTGCCTCGCTGCAATGCCTCGGCGTCAGCCGCTGCGCGGACGACAGCAAGCGCCTTCGCCAACGTTCGCTCGGCGGTGTCGTCTCCGGCGCCATGGCGTACGCGAAGCTCGGCAGCGGCTTCCTGGACGGTCATCACGCGGCCCGCCTGAACCAGAATCTGCACCAGCTCGTCGCGGATGTGCGCGATCCATCCGGTCGCGGACCACTCCTCGATCGCGGCGACGTGGTGCCGGGACACTGTGGGCTGGCTGCTGCCGAGATGCTTGGCGATCAGCGTCTGCGGCGGCCAGGGGCCGAGAGGAGAGAGAGCGCCTCCGTCCTCCTTGGTGCGAGGCAAACCCAGGGTCAGCCGTACCACGTCCGGACGCAGGTTGCCCTTCCGCGCAGCTCCCGGAGCGAGGCGGGCTGCCAAGGAGTCGACGGACTCGGTGGCAGTCAGTCGCGCTTCGTCCATGGGCGTGGCAGCCAGGGCATCGGAAAGCGCTGATTCCACGGGCGTTGTGCCACGCTCCGACGCTGGGGCGGGGCGCTTGAGCATCGCGTACCACTGCTTGTGGCGCCGGTTCAGTTCCCTGCGCACGAGCGTGCCGGCGCCTCGGGCGCGGGCGATCGTATGCGGGGGCACATCAAGGAGTTCGCCGACCGTGACCGCACCTAGCCCGTTGGCGACGGACACAGCTCGTGGGGAGAGTCCGGCCGCATCGAGGGCTGTGGTCGGCTCTGCCGCTGCCGCTGCCGTCTCCCGGGCTTCCTCCGTCGTCGCCGTCAGTGCCCCCATGGTTGCAGGGGTGGTGGCCGGCTTGGCGGAGTCGGCTGTACGGAAGATCTGCCGCCAGGCATCCTCCATCTGCTTGAACGTGTCGAAGCGCCGGTCGACATCACGGTGCAGAGCCCGTTGGAAGAAAGCGGTGAGCCCGTCACGCAGTCCTGGCTCGAACAGCTCGGCAGCGACGAACAGTTCGACGTCCTCGCTCACTCGGGGATCGCTCTGTCCGTCGCCCCAGATGGGTCGCTCGCCGGAAGCCATCTCGTGCAGGGTCACGGCGGCCGCATACCGCTCGGCGTGATCGTCGTAGAGCGAGCGACGAGCACTGCCGAGGAAGGGGTCGAGATAGCCGCGAGTACCGGCGCTGATGTCCCGTTCGGAGGCGTCAGCCAGAGAGAAGTCGAACAGCAGCAGCTCCCACGAGCCGTCGTCGCGCTTGTGCAGACCCAGGTTGTCCGGCTTGATGTCGCGGTGACGAACTCCCTTGGCGGCGAGCTGGTCGAGTGCAATGAACAGATCGTTGCCGTACCGCTCCAACTGGTCGTAGGTAAGCCGTCCTTCGCCGCGCAGCCGTGCACCGAGAGAGCTCTCGCCTGCATACTCGAGTTCCAGAACCGTATGACCGGCGATCTCCCGCGGCTCCTCGAGAAGCCGGATGATCCGGCCTCCGCCCACTGTCTTGAGGGCGTTCGCCTCCGCGTACAGCCGTGAGTCCTTGTCCTGGTCGAGCGCAACCTTGAAGACACGTTCCTGGACAATGGTCTTGTCGTCGGGCCCGACAGGCTCCTCGACGACTCGCTCGACCAACAGCGCCCGTGCGGTGGCTCCGGTCCCGAGTACCCGCTTGACGGTCCACACGTCGTCCACCGGCTGACCCGGGAGCGCCGTCAAGGGATCGGTATCCACCGTCGCGGGCTGATCCGGAGTCGCCGTCTGCTGCTCGGCGTCGTCGAGGATGTCGAGGAAGCGGTCTGCAGAAGGCAGCCGATCGACGACCTCGGCGCGAGTGGCTCGGTAGATCAAGGCATCAAGGCTGTCCGAGAGGCCATCGGCCACGGCGTAAGGATGCAGGCCGCCTTCGGCGGACAGCCTTTCGATCAGGGCGCTTCGCTGAGGGGCAGGCGGCTCGCCCGTGAGGATCAGGTAGGCGACAGCACCGAGCCCGAAGAGGTCCAGATCGACCGGATCGGCGAATTCCTGGTCGGTCTCCGGGGCCAGGTACACCTGGGCGGAGTCCTCGATCAACCCACCGTCGAGCGGTGTGTCTCCGATCGAACGCATCGACGTCGTTTCGAAGTCACGGGCCGCGGTCTGCCAGTCGGTGATGCGTACGGCGGGGTCGGAGCCGTCCTCCTTGGCCGAGACGTACACAGAGCGGGCAGAGAGTGCGCGGTGATAAAGGGAGCGGTTGTGCGCATACCGGAGGGCCTCAGCGAGCTGACGCACAAGGTCGAGCCGGACCTCCGGGGTGAGTTTGCCTCCGTAAGCAGCCAGATAGGCGTCGAGCCGGAGGTCGGAGTGACGGTGGCGGAACAGAATCGCCGGCCCACCCTGATGCTGATGAATCTGGGCGGCCTGGGCGATACCCCGGTGGGTGATGCCCTGCAGAACCTGATACTCACGCCGAGCAGCACGATCCGCGGCTCGCCTCGCGGCCTCGCCTGCCATCTGCTCGACCAGATATATCCGGACCCGGCCTTCCTCCTGCACGAGGCCGTCGACACGGACCGCAAGACGGTCCTCCCAGCCGGGGCCCGCATCGAGCACACTCGGCTCGAGCTTCCAGTCGTCACCGAAACGCAGGTGGGCGGTGGAGTGGCTGATACCGACCTTCTGCATCAACTGCTCGAGCAGCTGCGCAGACTGCGGCGTGATGCGCCAGCTCTCCCGCTCCGGAGGCCTGCCGAGCAGGTCATCCCAGATTCTGCCCAGCCCGCTCGCACCGTCGTTGCGTCCAAAGACATTGATCCGCTGGAACTCGTCGAGCCCGCTGACCAGACCTGAGTCATGGAGGAAGACCGCGGGCTTGATGAAGGGGACACGCCGCGGGTCGACTCCCATCGACCGGGCGGCCCGCTCCAACTGGCCCTTGAGTTCCTTGCACTTGAGGTCGGTCAGATGCAGCGGGTTCTTGAGAGTGCGTACTCGGTCCGCGTGGAACTGCCAGGTGTCTCCGTGATTGACGACTCGGCCGGGATGTCCCTTGAGCTCGAGGAGATAGAGACCACCGGGGACCGCGATAAAAAGGTCGCACTCATTGGTACGCCCGGATGCAGCGGTGAAGGCGAACGTGGCCCAGGCACGGTAGGGCTCCGTCGACGGCATCAACTGCCGGATGTGGTCGAGCCCTTCCTGCTCCCAGGAGTGGCTGGACCGGCGAGGCTGGAACCAACGCTCCTTGCGTGGCTGCCCGGGCTTGGGCGCCGCCGGCGTACCAGCTGCCGTCACGGTTCGACCTCCGAGGTGATTCCGTACGCCACACGGCGTAAGCCTCCAGGCCACCGACCCTACCCTGACGCAGTTGCAGGACGAGTCGGACCGCGCCTCAAGAATCTCCGGCCATGGGTGCTACGGACCATGCTAGGCTCCCGGGGCTATTACGGAATCCACCGGGCTGTCGAATTCGGACGATGCCCTCCACACCGTAAGGAGAGCGCGCATGGCTGCGCCTCAAGGCTCGACTCCAGTACACATATCGGGGTCGCATTCCTCCACTCTGCCGAAATTCAGGCGGAACGATTCCCTGACGCAGAGATCCCGGCACGCAGAATTCGTGGGTGCAGGCGAATCGTTCTCCCCCGTCGAAGCCGTCGACGTCGTCATCCGGGGAGCCCTCCATGCTTCGTGATTCCGTCTCCAACGCCGCCGCTCAGGGACTGAACGGCATGTTGTTCCAGCGGCTGACGGAACAATTCGTGCACGACCACGGCTACCGGCCCGGCACGTCCGAAGCGCGGTCGTGGGAGCGCAGCCTGCCGGCCTTGATGAGCACGCTCCTCGAAGCGGGGCTCCACGATGCAACCGTGCTCCTGGAGTACGGACTGCCACTGACCAGTAAGCGAGCCGACGCCGTCCTGGCAGGCGTGCACCCGAGGACCGGCGAGCCGTCCTACGTCGTCATCGAGCTCAAGCAATGGAGCCAGGCGGAGCCGGAGGACGGGGAACCTCTGCTGTGTCGCGTAGACGCCTACACGCGGCCTGTCCTCAACCCCGTCGAGCAGGTGCGGGGGTACTGCGACTACCTCGTGTCGTTCAACGGAGCACTGGCAGATCACCCCGAGCGAATAGCAGGAGCTGCATACCTCCACAATGCCACCGAGTTCGGAATCTCCGGACTCGCAGAGGTCGGTGAATCCGAGCGAGGAAGACTGTTCAGCGAGCAGCGCCGCGGCGAGTTCATCACATTCCTCAAGTCTCGGCTGGCGCCCGTGAACGGCGCTTCAGCCGCCGACGAACTCTTGGCCGGCAAGATCGGCCCCTCGAAACAGCTCATGGCTGTCGCCGCTCAAGAGGTCCGCGAGCGGGAGCAGTTCGTACTCCTGGATGAGCAGCGTGTCGCCTACGAGACCGTGATGCGCGCGGTGCGTGAAGCTGCACAGGCCGACCGCAAGAACGTCGTGGTCGTCACCGGCGGACCCGGAACGGGCAAGAGCGTCATTGCTCTCTCCCTGGTGGGCGAGTTGTACCGACAGGGACGGCCGGCCCTCCACGCGACGGGGTCCCAGTCGTTCACCAAGACGATGCGCAAGGTCGCCGGGGCGCGGAAGCGTGAAGTGCAGGATCTCTTCAAGTACTTCAACAGCTTCATGACCGCCGAGCGGAACGCACTCGACGTCATCATCTGCGACGAAGCTCACCGCATGCGCAAGACGTCGGCGAATCGTTACACCCCTGCGAACCAGCGCAGCGACCGGCCACAGGTGGAGGAGCTGATCGACGCCGCTCGCGTTCCGGTCTTCCTCCTCGACGAGCACCAGATCGTGCGGCCTGGCGAAATGGGCAATGTCGACCAGATCCGCGCGGCAGCCTCCGCCAAAGACCTCTCCTGCACGGTCATTCCCCTGGACAGCCAGTTTCGGTGTGGCGGCAGCGATGCCTACCTCCGCTGGGTACTGCGCCTTCTAGGCCTGGCGTCGGGTGGGCCTGTCGGGTGGGACCCGGACGACAAGATGCAGCTCATCGTGGCGGACACGCCCGAGGAGATGGAGGCATTGCTCGAGCGAAAGCAGGCCCAGGGCTACAGCGCTCGCATGTCTGCCGGGTACTGCTGGAAATGGACAAAGGAGACCGCCCCCGGTCAGCCCCTTCCAGCCGACGTGGTGATCGGCGACTGGAAGCGCCCATGGAACGTGTTCGGCGATCGCGCGGTGGCCGGGGCACCACCGTCCGCCCTTTGGGCCACCGATCCTGCCGGATTCGGGCAGGTGGGCTGCGTCTACACAGCCCAGGGGTTCGAATACGACTGGAGCGGAGTCATCCTCGGCCCCGACCTGGTCTGGCGTGACGGGACTTGGGTGACGGACCGCACGAAGTCGAAAGATCCGGCCTTCAAGCGGTCGACCCCGGACGACGAGGTCGACCTCCTCATCCGCAACACCTACAAAGTCCTCCTGACACGCGGCATGATCGGGACAATCGTCTACTCCACGGATGAGCAGACGAGGGAAAGGTTGCGCGAACTCGTCTCAGACTGACCCGCATGCCCCTAGGGCACGACAACGGTGCGCTGGGCCGAGAAGTCACCCCAGGTGCCGTCGGGGAGGCGGGCGCGGAGTTTGACGCTGTGGCGGGTGGGCTTCGTGGTGGGGACCGTGAAGGTGTAGGTCGCGCGGCCGGGTGGGGGTTCGGCGCCCCAGATGATGGTGGTGGCGAAGGCGCCGTCGAGGAAGAGCTGGTGTTCGGTGACGGGGGCGCCCGTGCTCGGTGGGGTCCAGGTGAGGGTGACCTCGCCCTTCGCCGGCTTTGCCGTCAGGTCCGTGGGGGCCGTGTTGGGGGGAGCGCCGGGGGCCGGGGTGGTGGTGAGGTCGGCGGTGGGGCTGTCCGGGGAGGAGTTCTCCGCGGCGTCTCGGGCGCGGACCGTGAAGGAGTAGACCGTGCCCGCCCGAAGGCCCGTGAGGCGGGCGGTGGTGGCGGTGCCGGGGACGGTGTGGATCCGGGCGTCGGCCTGGTAGATGTCGTACGCGGTGACCTTGGTGTCGTCCCGGGCCGGCTGCCAGGTCAGGGTGGCCCCGTGGCTGCCATCGGCGGTGGCCTGGAGGGTGCGCGGGGTCGTCGGGGGCGTGCGGTCCTGGGCGCTCGCGGCGAGCGTGGTGGCCGGGACGGTCGCGCTGTGCGGGGAGCGGTTGCCGGCGGCGTCGCGGGCCCGGACCGTGAAGGCGTACGGGGTCGCGGGCGTGAGGTTCACGATGTCGACCATGAGCGTGGTGGCAGGGAGGTCCTTGACCTTGCGGCCCTGCTGGTAGACCTCGTAGCCGGTGACCGCGCGGTCGTCGGTGGCCGCGTTCCACATCACGTGGACGGTCTGGGCGCTGCCGGAGGCGGCGGTGACGCCCGTGGGGGCGGTGGGGTTCGCGGTGTCCTTCGCGGGGGCTGCGGAACAGGCCGTGAGGGTGAGCGCGACGGCCGTCAACAATGCTGCGGCGAGCGGGCGTTGCACAGGAATGCCTCCGTCCGTCGACTTGGTCCAGACCTGTATGGCACGGGTGCCGCGACCCCGGCAAGAGGGCGGTTGTCAGTGGTGTGCGCTTCACTGAATTCGTCACGCTGAGTAATCGAAGCGAGGGGGAATCGTGACGGACCGTACGACTTTTGTGACGCTCACCGGGCTGCGCGAGCGCGGCTGGACCGACCCGATGGTGCGCGATCTGCTGGGCGAGCCCGACATCCAGGGGCGGGATCCGCGGCGGTGGTCGATCGCGCCCGTGCGGCTCTACCGGCTCGCGCGGGTGGAGGCGGTGGAGCGGACACCGGAGTTCGCCCGGGCCGCGGCGGCCCCCGGGAGCCGTTCCGCGGCCGCCGAGGCGGGGGCGGAACGGCGACGGCGGGCGGTGCTCGCGGCGATCCGGGCGGAGCCGATCGAGGTGCCCCGGCTCCCGGCGGCCGAGCTGGAGCGGCGCGCGGTACGGCACCGGCAGCTGCTCGGGGCGCGCGGGCCGGGCGGACCGGGCGGACCAGGGGGACCCGCCGGCGGGGTGGTGGCCGGGGCGCTGGTGCGGTGGCAGGTGACCTATCTGCGGCACGCCCTGGCGAGGTACGAGATCCTGCTCGACGGGCTGTTCGGGTCGACCGGACGGGCGGAGGCCGAGCGGCTGCTGCGCGCGCGGCTGTACGAGGCGATCGGCGCGGCCTACCCGCACCTGGCCCGGGAGTGCCGGCGGCGCGCCGAGGCCGAGAGGTGAGGCCGACAGGTGAGGGTCCGCGCTCAACTCCCTTGCACGCAAGGGGTGTACGGACACTCGCCCGGCTGATAGGAAAGCTTCCTAACAAACCAACCCCCGCATCTGTTTGGGAGGCCCCGGTGCCCAACCCCCATCAGCGCACCGCGATCCGCGTCGCACTCGGAATCGCCCTGCTCGCCGTCCCGGCGACCGCCATCGCCGCTCCCTCGGACGGAGCCGCCCCGGCCCGCGCCGAGTCGAGCGCGGCCGCTCCCTTCGCCGCCGCGGCCGTCGGTCTCGACGACCCGGCGAAGAAGGAGATCGCCATGAAGCTGGTCTCCAGCGCGGAGAACTCCTCGCTGGACTGGAAGGCGCAGTACAAGTACATCGAGGACATCGGCGACGGGCGGGGCTATACGGCCGGCATCATCGGCTTCTGCTCCGGTACGGGCGACATGCTCGACCTCGTCGAGCTCTACACCGAGCGCAAGCCCGGCAACGTCCTCGCGAAGTACCTGCCCGCGCTCCGCAAGGTCGACGGAACCGACTCGCACGCGGGCCTGGGTTCGGCCTTCGAGCGGGACTGGGCCAAGGCCGCTTCGGACTCCGCGTTCAAGAAGGCCCAGGACGACGAGCGCGACCGGGTGTACTTCAACCCGGCCGTCAAGCAGGCCAAGAGCGACGGCGTGGGCGTGCTCGGCCAGTTCATCTACTACGACGCCATCGTCATGCACGGCGACGGCACCGACTCGGCGAGCTTCCGCAACATCCGTAAGAAGGCCCTCGCGAAGGCGAAGCCGCCGGCCCAGGGCGGGGACGAGATCAAGTACCTCAACGCCTTCCTCGACGCCCGCGTCTGGGCGATGAAGCAGGAGGAGGCGCACAGCGACACCAGCCGGGTCGACACGGCCCAGCGGGTGTTCGTCCGCAACAAGAACCTCAACCTCAACACCCCGCTGGACTGGAAGGTCTACGGGGACAGCTTCCACATCGGCTGACCTGAGCCCTGGCCGGAGCCGGACCCCTCCGACACCGCCGGATCGTGCTGCGCCAGTTCGCGTGCGATCCGGCGGCAGGCGGCCGGGACGGGGGCGATCACCGGGACGTCGAAGCGCGCACGGAGCGCGTCCGCCGCCTCGGCCAGCGGGCCGCCGCCGATCACGACGGCCCGCGCCCCGTCCCGTACGACACACGCCCGTACCGCCTCGGCCAACTCCTCCCGCAGCGCCTCCGGTTCGTGGGACAGCAGGTGGGCGTCGCCCCGGGTCAGGCGGATCCCGGTGTACCGGTCCGCGAGCCCGAGGGCGGCGATCCGCCGGCCGATCGCCTCCGCCAGGTCCGGGGTCGTCGTCGCCACCCCGAACCGCACTCCCCCGGCCGCCGCCTCCGCGCATGCCGCCTCCGCGAGACCCACGACCGGGACGCCCGCGAAGGCCCGCAGCTCCGCCACGCCCGGATCGCCGAAGGCCCCCACCACAAGACCCGCGCAGTCCCCCGCCGCCAGGGCCTCGCGGGCCGCCGCGACCACCTCGGGCACCGCCGCCCTCAGCGCCGCCGGGTCGGTCAGCATCCGGGGGCCGCGCGCCACCGTCACCCCGCGGACGGAGGAACCCAGGGTCCGCCGGGCGATCGCCGTCATCATCGCCGTCGTGTCGGCGGAGGTGTTCGGGTTGATCAGCACCACCGAACGCCCGCGGCCGGCCCCCGCGGCATACGCGGGGACCGGCTCGACGGACGGCGGATGTGCGCTCAGTGGACGTGCGCCGCCTTGGCGCCACGGGTCTCGGAGATCTCCTCGCCCGGTTCCATGGGCGCGGTGACCGTGTCGTCGTCCTGCCCCTTGCCCAGGTGGTTGAAGACCAGGTTCAGCAGGACCGCCGCGACGCAGCCGGTCGAGATGCCCGAGTCCAGGATGATCTTCGCGGTCTCCGGGAAGGCGTGGTAGAACTCCGGCGCCGTGATCGGGATGATGCCGACGGCCAGCGAGACCGCCACGATCAGGACGTTGTTGTCCTTCTCCAGACCGGCCTTGACCAGGGTCTGGATGCCGCTCGCCGCGACCGAGCCGAAGAGGACCACGCCCGCGCCGCCGAGGACCGGTCGCGGTACGACCGAGATCAGCGAGGCGGCGACCGGCGAGAGGCCCATCAGGACCAGGAAGCCGCCACCGCAGGCGACCACGAACCGGCTGCGGATCTTCGTCATCGCGACCAGCCCGATGTTCTGGGCGAAGGCGCTGCACATGAAGCCGTTGAAGAACGGGCTGATCGCCGAGCCGAGGGTGTCGGCGCGCAGACCGGCGGCGATGGTCTTCTCGTCGGCGGGCCGGTCGACGATCTCACCGAGCGCCAGCATGTCGGCGGTCGACTCGGTCATCGAGACGAGCATGACCACGCACATCGAGATGATCGCGGCGAGCGCGAACTGCGGGGCCCCGAAGTGGAACGGCGACGGGAAGCCGACGATGTCCGCCTCCGTCACCGGGCTGAAGTCCGTGACCCCGAACGGGATCGCGATCAGCGTGCCGATGACCAGGCCGACCAGGACCGCGATCTGCTTCAGGAAGCCGCGGGTGAACCGGCGCAGGACGAGCACCACCACGAGGGTGATCGCGGCGAGGGTGAGATAGGTGGTCGAACCGTAGTCCTCGGCCGCCGGATTGGGCCCTTGGGCCCAGCCGAAGGCGACCGGCAGCAGCGAGACACCGATGAGGGTGATCACGGTGCCGGTGACGACCGGCGGGAAGAAGCGGACGAGCTTGGAGAAGTACGGGGCGGCTATGAAGCCGAGCACTCCGGCGACGATGATCGCGCCGAAGATGATCGGCAGCGCGTCGGACTTGTCGTCCGTGGTGTCGACGATCGCGAGCATCGGCGCGACGCCGGCGAACGTGACGCCGTTGACGAACGGCAGTCGGGCGCCGATCTTCCAGACGCCGAGCGTCTGCAGGAAGGTGGCGAGTCCCGCGGTGAAGAGGCTGGCTCCGGTGAGGAAGGTCAGCTCGGTGCCGGAGAGTCCGACGGCCGCGCCGACGATCAGGGGCGGGGCCACGACCCCCGCGTACATGGCGGCCACGTGCTGGAGACCGCTGGTGAACATTTTCAGGGGCGGCAGAGTCTCGTCGACCGGATGCTTCTGGTCTTCGGTGTCGGCGCCTGCGTCGTGCGCATCATTGCGAAACCTGGGCTTGGTGGCCACGGAGGTTCCTCCGGTCGGGTAACACGTCGGCGGTGACGTGGGTGTCATGGAGGTGGTGCAAAGCGGTGCAGGTCGTGCGCCTCACGGGTGCGGCTCATGAGGAAGTGGGGGGTACTTCTTCATCTTTGAGAACGGCGTTGATCGTTCTCGAAACTGCGTCGATCCTTGAAAGCTGCTCGTGTGCCCGGGGAGGCCTGGATGGCTGACACACGTCGACCGTCCGGGGGGTGCCGTACCTCTTGTCGTACGGTCACCCCCCGTCCAGCCGTCCGCGGACCCCGCTCGGGTCCACGGTGACCGACCGAGGGCCGTCCCCCTCGGTCGGACTCCTTGGGGAGGTCAGCCCTGGGCGGTGATCCGCGCCAGGCGCTGGGCCTCAGCGCGCGCGTCGCGGGCGATCGCCTCTTCGTCCGCGAAGAGCAGGCGGTTGTTCTCCACGATCTGCTTGCCGTTGACGAACGAGGCCGTCACCGGGGCGGCGGCGCCGAACACGATCGCGGTGACCGGGTCGGCGATCGAGGAATGGCCGAGGCCGTCGATCTTCCACAGGACGAAGTCGGCGAGCTTGCCGGCCTCCAGCGAACCGATCGAGTCGGCGCGGCCGAGGACCTGCGCGCCACCGAACGTCCCGAGGCGCAGGGCCTGGCGGGCGTTGAGGGCGGCCTCGCGGTGGGCGCCGAGGCGGTTGATGAGGAGCGCGTTGCGCAGCTCGGTGTGGAGCTCGCCCGACTCGTTGGAGGCGGTGCCGTCGACGCCGAGGCCGACCGGTACGCCGGCGCGCAGCATGTCCGGGACGCGGGCGATGCCGGCGGCGAGCCGCGCGTTGGAGGACGGGCAGTGGGCGACACCGGTCTTCGTCCGGGCGAAGGCCTCGATGTCGGAGTCGTTCATGTGGACGCAGTGCGCCATCCACACGTCCTCGCCGAGAAAGCCGGTGGACTCGAAGTAGTCCGTCGGGCCCATGCCGAAGAGCTCGTGGCAGAACTTCTCCTCCTCCACGGTCTCCGAGCCGTGGGTGTGCATGCGCACGCCGAGCCGGCGGCCGAGGGCGGCGCCCTCGCGCAGCAGCTCGGTGGAGATGGAGAACGGCGAGCAGGGGGCGACGGCGACCTGGGTCATCGCGTCGAAGGAGGCGTCGTGGTGCTTCTTGACGGTCTCCTCGGTGGCGATGAGCGCACCCTCGGTCGTCTCGACGGCGAAGTCCGGCGGCAGGCCGCCGTCCTTCTCGCTGCGGTCCATGGAGCCGCGGGCGAGGGTGAAGCGGACACCCATGTCACGGGCGGCGCCGATGATGGCGCCGGACAGGTCGCCGGAGCCCTGCGGGTAGACGTAGTGGTGGTCCATCGCGGTGGTCACACCACCGCGGGCCATCATCGCGAGCGAGCCCTGGGCGGCGACGCGGACCATCGACTCGTCGATGCGCGACCAGGTCGGGTAGAGCGCGACCAGCCAGTTGAAGAGGTTGTGGTCGGTGGCCAGGCCCCGGGTGATCCACTGGTAGAAGTGGTGGTGGGTGTTGATCAGACCGGGCGTCACCAGATGACCGGTGGCGTCGATCCGGCGGACCACGTTCTCCAGGCCCTCGGGCGCCTTGCCCGCGCCGAGGGACTCGATCCTGTTGCCGGCGACGACGATGTGCCCGGAGGCGTACTCGGTGTCGTTGGCGTCCACGGTCGCGATCGCACAGTTCTCGATGACGATGCGCTCGACTGCTGCCGAAGGTGCTGCCATGGCGGTGCTTCCTTCATTCCTCGGGGGTGGTGTGGGCACGGCAGGACCCTAGGAGGATTTGAGTGCCGGAGCCGCGTGACGGCTCCGGGTGCCGAGATGGTGGAAGAACAGATTGAGCGAGACCGCGACGAGCGCTCCGGCGCTGATGCCGGAGCCGAGCACGGTCTGTGCCCAGGCCGGGAAGTCGGCGTAGAAGGTGGGAGCGGCGAGCGGGATGATGCCCGCTCCGAGCGCGACGGCCACCAGGATGATGTTGGAGCTGTCGTCGAGTCCGGCTTCCGACAGGGTACGGATTCCGGAGACGGCTATCGAGCCGAAGAGGACGATACCGGCACCCCCGAGGACCGGCATCGGGACCATCGACACGACCGCTCCGAGGACCGGGAACGCGCCGAGGACCAGCAGGGCGCCGCCGGCGACGGCGACGACGTAGCGGGAGCGGACCCGGGTCAGCGAGACCACTCCGACGTTCTGGGCGAAGGCCGAGGTGGGGAAGCCGCCGAAGACCGGGCCGATCAGGGTGGCGATGCCGTCGGTGCGCAGGCCTCGGGTGATGGTCTTCCCGTCGCTCCTGCGGTCGCAGATCTCGCCGAGCGCCAGCATGCCGGCGCTCGACTCGGTCATGAGGACCAGCATCACGATGCAGAGGGAGAGGATCGCGGCGGGCTGGAACTCCGGTGCGCCGAAGGCGAAGGGGCCGGGCAGCGCGGCGACGGGCGCCTCGCGCAGGGCGGTGAAGTCGGCCATCCCGAACGGGATCGCGGCGAGCGTCCCGATGAACAGGCCGAGCAAAAGGGCGACTTGCTTGACGAAGCCCTTGCCGAAGCGCTGGAAGAGCAGGATGACGACGAGGGTGAAGCCGGCGAGCGCGAGGTACTTCATCGCGCCGAAGTCGGCGGCTTCCTTGTTCCCGCCCTGGGCCCAGCTCACCGGTACGGGCATCAGCGTGACGCCGATCAGGGCGATCACGACACCGGTGACGAGCGGCGGGAAGAAGCGGAGCAGCCGGCCGAAGAAGGGGCCGACCGCGAGGCAGAAGACTCCGGCGACCATCACCGCACCGTAGATGGCGGGGAGTTGGTGGCCGGGGGCGCTGGTCTCGGCGATCGCGAGCATCGGGGCGATGCCGGCGGACGAGGCCGCGTTGACGAACGGGAGCCGGTTGCCGGCGAAGCGGCCGGCGCCGATCGTCTGGAGGATGGTGGCACAGCCGGCGATGAGCAGGCCGGCGGCGATGAGCCGGGTCATTCCGGCGGCGTCCAGGCCGACCGCCTGGCCGATGATCAGCGGAGGGGTGACGACGCCCGCGTACATCGCGGCGATGTGCTGGAGCGCGGCGGGAACGAGCCGCGAGGCGAGGAGCTTCTCGTCCACCGGGTGGACCTCGTGCGAGGCCACCGGCGGGGTGGAACACGGGCCTTCTGCGGATGCCGGCCCCGTTGCGGGCTGTGCCATGTGGGTACGTCCCTCCGGTGGTGGCGGCCCCCGCCCGACTGCGGGCGGGCGGGGGCGGCCACGAGGTGCCGCTTAGAGGTTGGTCATGTCGACCGGGATCTGCGCCGTGGCTCCGTCACGCAGCACCGTGGCCTCGATGAGGCCGTAGGGGCGGTCGGCGGCGAAGTAGACCTCGTTGTCGTTCTTGAGCCCGAAGGGCTCCAGGTCCACCAGGAAGTGGTGCTTGTTCGGGAGCGAGAAGCGGACCTCGTCGATCTCCGAACGGTGGTTGATGATGCGCGTGGCCATCTGGTACAGCGTCTGCTGCAGCGAGTACGAGTACGTCTCCGAGAAGGCCTCGAGCATGTGGCGCCTGGTCTGCGCGTAGGACTTCTCCCAGTTGGGCATCCGCTGGTCGTCGTCGGTCCAGTTGAACCGCCAGCGGCCGGACACCTGCGTGGCCAGGATGCGGTCGTACGCCTCCTGGAGCGTCGTGTACTTGTCCTTGATGTAGCCCCAGAACTCCGAGTTGGTGGAGTTCATGACGATGAGGTCCTTGAGGCCGGAGATGACCTCCCAGTTCTCACCGTCGTACGTGATCTGGGAGACGCGGGTCTCCTGGCCCTTGCGGGCGAAGGAGTGGTTCACCTCGTCCGAGCCGATGAACTTGGAGTTGGCGTCGGAGCTGGCGATCCGCTCCCACGAGTACTCCTCGATCCGGATGCGCGCCCGCTTGATCGGCTCCTGGCTGGTCACGAAGTGACGCGCGAGGTGGATGCCGAACTGCTCGGCCGACTCGATCCCGTACTCCTTGGCGAAGGCGTACACGGTGTTCTTGGTCGTGTCGGTGGGCAGGCAGTGGGCGTTGGAGCCCGTGAGGTGGACGTCGTCGAGATCGCCGGAGAGGGCGACGGAGACGTTCAGGTCCTTGATGTGGTGGGTGGCGCCGTCCCGCGTGATCTTGACGACGCGGTTCTCTGCTTTGCCGTACTGGTTCTGGCCGAGAATCGTGGGCATGTCTGCTAGCTCCCTCGGTAAACGGAGTAGCCGAACGGGTTGAGCAGCAGCGGTACGTGGTAATGCTCGCCCGGCTTGACGGCGAACGTGATCGCCACCTCCGGGAAGAACGCACCGCTGTCCCTTACGCGGGGGGCGTCCTGCTGCGCCTCGGCTTGCTTCTTGGAGAAATACGCCTCGGTCTCGAAGCCGAGACGTACGTGGGTGGTGCCCTCCGGCAGGGCCGGCAGGTCCTTGCAGCGCCCGTCCGCGTCGGTGGCGGAGCCACCGAGCGTGACCCACTGCGCGTCGAAGCCGCTGCGGGCCGTGAGCGTGATGGCCACGCCCTCGGCGGGGCGGCCGATGCTGGTGTCCAGGATGTGGGTGGACACCGAAGCGGTGGTGTCGGTGCTCATGCGCTCTCTTCCTCAGTGCTCTCTACGAGACGGGTCAGGCGGATGCGGTTGATCTTGCCCAGTTCGGTGCGGACGATCTCCCGCTCCGCCTCGGGCGAGTTCTCGATCCGCTCGCGGACCGCGTCGCGCATCTGCTCACCGGTCTTGCCGGTGGCGCAGATCAGAAAGACATGGCCGAACTTGTCCTGGTAGGCCAGGTTGAGTTCGAGCATCTCGGCCTTGAGCTCCTCGGAGGCGCCGGCCATCCCGCTCTGCTCGCGGGAGGAGGTCGGGTCCCCGGCCTTCGGACGACCGATCGGCGGGTGGCCCGCCATCGCGTCGGCCAGGTCCTCCGCGGTCAGCTCGGCCATGGCGGCGTCACTGGCGAGGAAGAGGGCGTCGGCGGTGGCGTACGGGCGCTGGGCGAGGATCTTGCTCCCCCACGCCGAGCTGGAGCACACCTCGTGGAGGGCGGCGACGGCGTCGCTGTCCGCGGAGGTGTTGAACCGGGTGAGGCCCGGTGTCGTACCTGAAGTCACGGGAAGCCTCCGTGGCTGTTTTTCGCTGTGCGTCTGACGGGCTGCGGATAGCTAACGCCCTTTGCCGACACCACGTCAACACTTTGTTGAAAACTCGGGGACACAAAAGCCGTCGTCCCGACATCCGGACGACGACTCCTGTCCACACATGATCAACTAGCCGTTCTCGGCGGCCTTTTCCCTGCTCAGGGCGGTCTCCCGGTTCAGGTAGTTGTACACGGTGAACCGGCTGACACCCAGTGCCCCGGCCACCGTCTCGACTCCGTGTCGCACGGAGAAGGCTCCGCGCGCCTCCAGCATCCGGACCGCTTCCTGCTTGGCCTTGCGGTCGAGCTCGGCGAGCGGCATCCCGTGCCGCCGCTCCATCGCGGCCAGAATGTGGTCGAGCGAGTCCGAGAGCTGCGGCAGCCGTACGGCGAGCACGTCCTCACCCTCCCAGGCGAGCACCACATCGTCGGTCTGGGCCTGCTCGGGCCCGAGTATCTCGGCGCCCATCGCGTCGACCAGCGGCTTCACTGCGGTGATCAGCGGGTGCTCGCTCACGCTTCCTCCCCGATCACATTGACCTGGAGGGAGACGCGGGTCGCGCCGGCCGCCAGGGACTTGCGCAGCAGCGCGTCGACGGCGGTGAGCACGGCGTCGGAGCCGCCTTCCGCCGTATTGCCGAAGGGGCCGACATCCACCGCGTCCAGCTCGGCCGACTGGATGACCTCACGGGCCACGACCGCGTGCTCCGGCGCCTCGTCCAGGTCGAAGGGCTCGGTCGTGAACTCCACTCTCAAACGCACCATGGCCCCACGCTACTGGCCGGATGTGCGCCGACGGCAGCCCTGAGCTGCCGGACCCTCTTGACAAGCACGCGGATCCCCTTGCAACATTCCGTCAGACAGAAAGTTACTTCCGCAATACGGAAGGAGCGCCGCCCCTCATGGCCCGCTTCTCAGAAGGCGCAGTCACGGACCAGCGCTTCGATGTGAACCTGTCGATCCTCTTCACGGAACTCCCGCTCCTGGAGCGCCCCGCGGCCGCCGCCGCGGCGGGCTTCACCGCGGTCGAGCTGTGGTGGCCCTGGATCGACACCGCCACCCCCGCCCAGAGCGAGCTGGACGCCCTCAAGAAGGCTCTGGACGACGCCGGCACTCAGCTGGTGGGTCTGAACTTCTACGCCGGCCGGCTGCCGGGCCCCGACCGCGGCGCGCTCTCCGTGCCCGGTGAGGAGTCGGACCGCTTCCGCGCCAACATCGACGTGGCGGCCGACTTCGCCGCCTCGGTCGGCTGCAAGGCGCTCAACGCGCTCTACGGCAACCGCGTCGAGGGCGTCGACCCGCAGGTCCAGGACACCCTCGCCCTGGAGAACCTGGTCCTGGCGGCCCGCGCGGCCGACCGGATCGGCGCGATCCTGCTGATCGAGACCCTGAACAAGCCGGAGTCGCCGCTCTACCCGCTGGTGAGCGCCCCCTCGGCGATCGAGGTCGTCGACAAGGTCAACGCCGCCACCGGGCTCGGCAACGCCAAGTTCCTCCTCGACATCTACCACCTGTCGATGAACGGCGAGAACGTCAGCCAGGTCATCGCGGAGTACGCGGACAAGACCGGCCACGTCCAGATCGCCGACAACCCGGGCCGTGGCGCGCCGGGCACCGGCGAGCTCCCCCTGGAGCAGCTGCTCGACGAGCTCAAGAAGGCCGGTTACGACGGCTGGGTCGGCCTGGAGTACAAGGCCGCCGACGCCGCCGCGTCCTTCGAGTGGCTCCCGGCCGAGGCCCGCGCGGCCCGCTGACTTCCTCCCCACGTACCACCAGTTTTGAGAGGCACCCCAATGAGCAACCTCCCCAAGATCGCGTGGATCGGTCTCGGCATCATGGGCTCCCCCATGTCCGAGAACCTGATCAAGGCCGGCTACTCGGTCACCGGCTTCACCCTGGAGCAGGACAAGCTGGACCGTCTCGCCGCGGCCGGCGGCACCGCCGCCGCGTCGATCGCGGAGGCCGTCAAGGACGCCGACGTGATCATCACGATGGTGCCCGCCTCCCCGCACGTCGAGGCCATCTCCTACGGCCCCGAGGGCATCCTGGAGAACGCCAAGCAGGGCGCGCTGATCGTCGACATGTCGTCGATCACCCCGCAGACCTCGGTCGACCTGGCCAAGAACGCCAAGGAGAAGGGCATCCGCGTCATCGACGCGCCCGTCTCCGGCGGCGAGGCCGGCGCCATCGAGGCCGTCCTGTCGATCATGGTGGGTGGCGAGCAGGCCGACTTCGACGTGGCCCTGCCGATCCTCGAGGCGCTGGGCAAGACCATCGTCCTCTGTGGCCCGCACGGCTCCGGCCAGACGGTCAAGGCCGCCAACCAGCTCATCGTCGCCGTCAACATCCAGGCGTGCGCCGAGGCCGTGGTCTTCCTGGAGAAGTCCGGCGTGAACCTCCAGGCCGCCCTGGACGTCCTCAACGGCGGTCTGGCCGGCTCCACGGTCCTGACCCGCAAGAAGGACAACTTCCTCAACCGGGACTTCAAGCCCGGCTTCCGGATCGACCTGCACCACAAGGACATGGGCATCGTCACCGACGCCGCCCGCAACGTCGGCGCGGCCCTCCCGGTCGGTGCCGTCGTGGCCCAGCTGGTCGCCTCCCTGCGTGCGCAGGGCGACGGCGGCCTGGACCACTCGGCCCTGCTGCGCGCCGTCGAGCGCCTCTCCGGCCAGCAGGTCTGACGCAGGTCCACCTCATGACTTCCGGTCGGCGGCGGCGCTGACAACCTGTCCTGTCGCGCCCAGGCGCCGCCGCCGCCCGGAACACCCTCCTTCGTTTTCAACAAACTGTTGACGTTCGCTTCAGCGGCTCTTTACGCTCCTGACACCGTCACCAGTGCAGCTCCCGTACGGAAGGTCACCATGTCGAAGCGCGTGCTTACGACCGAGTCCGGCGCCCCCGTCGCCGACAACCAGAACTCCGCCACCGCCGGCGTCGGTGGCCCCATCCTGCTCCAGGACCAGCACCTGCTGGAGAAGCTCGCGCGCTTCAACCGTGAGCGGATCCCGGAGCGCGTGGTGCACGCCCGCGGCTCCGGCGCGTACGGCTACTTCGAGGTGACCGACGACGTCACCGGCTTCACCAAGGCGTCCTTCCTCTCCGAGGTGGGCAAGCGGACCGAGACGTTCCTCCGCTTCTCCACCGTGGCCGACTCGCTCGGTGGCGCGGACGCCGTCCGTGACCCGCGCGGCTTCGCGCTGAAGTTCTACACCGAAGAGGGCAACTACGACCTCGTCGGCAACAACACCCCGGTGTTCTTCATCAAGGACCCGATCAAGTTCCCCGACTTCATCCACTCCCAGAAGCGCGACCCCTTCACGGGCAAGCAGGAGCCGGACAACGTCTGGGACTTCTGGGCGCACGCCCCCGAGGCCACGCACCAGATCACCTGGCTCATGGGCGACCGCGGCATCCCGGCCTCGTACCGCCACATGAACGGCTACGGCTCGCACACGTACCAGTGGACCAACGAGGCGGGCGAGGCCTTCTTCGTCAAGTACCACTTCAAGACGAACCAGGGCATCCGCTCCCTCTCCGCCGACCAGGCCGCCGAGCTCGTCGGCAAGGACGCGAACTCGCACCAGACGGACCTGCTCCAGGCCATCGAGCGCGGCGTCGCCCCCTCGTGGACCCTGTACGTCCAGGTCATGCCGGCCGCCGAAGCCGCCGACTACCGCTTCAACCCGTTCGACCTCACCAAGGTGTGGCCGCACAGCGACTACCCGCTGCAGCGCGTGGGCCGGCTGGTCCTCGACCGCAACCCGGACAACGTCTTCGCCGAGGTCGAGCAGTCCGCGTTCTCCCCGAACAACTTCGTCCCGGGCATCGGTCCCTCGCCGGACAAGATGCTCCAGGGCCGTCTCTTCGCCTACGCGGACGCCCACCGCTACCGCCTCGGTGTCAACCACACCCAGCTGCCGGTGAACGCCCCGAAGGCGACCGTGGCCGACAACTACGGCCGCGACGGCTTCATGGCCACCCGCAACGGCCGCCGCACGGACAAGAACTACGAGCCCAACTCGTACTCCGGTCCCGCGCAGACCGACGAGGCGCTCTCCGCCCCGCTGGCGATCCACGGCTGGACCGGCACCCACGCGGCGCCCGAGCACGCCAAGGACGACCACTTCTTCCAGGCCGGTGAGCTCTACCGCCTGATGTCCGAGGACGAGAAGAAGCGTCTGGTCGCCAACATCGCCGGTGGCCTGTCCCAGGTGTCCCGCGAGGACATCATCGAGAAGAACCTCGCGCACTTCGCCGCCGCCGACGCGGACTACGGCAAGCGCGTGGCCGAGGCGGTCCGCGACCTGCGCGAGGACTGATCCACGGCGATATCCAGACCGCGTACGGCATATGACGGGAGGTCAGATGCCGTACGCCGTCCGGACCGACGGCCCGGATGAGGGGTGGCCGGCGGAACGGACAGCGTGAGGACCGCGGCGGCGACGAGCCAGTGCGGTGGTAAGGGCGGACCAGGCCCCTTCTTGACCTGAAGGAAGGGATCACCCGGTCCACCCGTCGTCGCCGCCGCGGTCCCAACGCCCCCTTCGGGGGAACCCCAAGACTCCGCCCGGCGGCGCGAACGTCCTGTCGCGCCAGCCTCGCACCGTCGGGCGGGCACAACGAGAGCGCGGAACCAGGTTTACGGTCCTTGGTTCCGCGCTCTTCTGCGTTCCCTCATCGCCTGTGCGGCAGCGCATCGTTTCTGCGGTGAAGATCCACACCCGCACGGGCGAGCGCACCGCGATTCACGGCATGTGCGCCCCTCCCCCGCCGCTATCCACTCGTACATGATCAAGAACCTGGTGCGGGGCCTCGCCCCGCTCGCCCTCATCCTGTCCCCGCTCGCCGTGCCCTCCCCGGCCATGTCGGCCAACGTCGTCCTCTTCCCCGACGCCCTCGCCGACCTGACGGAGGCCACCGAGGACCCGGCCGGCTACAAGGAGTCCGCGTTCAAGCACTGGAACGCGGGCCTCGACGCCGCCGACGGCTGCGACACCCGCTCCGAGGTCCTCCTGGAGGAGGCCGTCGACGCCCCGAAGACCGGCCCCAAGTGCGCGCTGACGGGCGGGAAGTGGACCTCGTACTACGACGGCCAGACCGTCACCGACCCGACCGCCCTCCGCGTCGACCACGTCGTCTCCCTGAACGAGGCCTGGGAGTCCGGGGCGTCCGGCTGGACCGCGGCCCGGCGCGAGAAGTACGCCAACGACCTGGGCTCCCCCAACACCCTCGTCGCCGTCACCGCCCGCAGCCAGAAGGACAAGGCCGGCCGCGACCCCGCCGACTGGGTGCCGTCCTCCTCCACCCAGTACTGCCGCTACGTCGCCGAGTGGGTGGGCACCAAGCTGCGCTGGGGCCTGAGCGCCGACAAGGACGAGGTGGAGGCGCTCAAGCTGTTCGCCGACGGTCCGTGCGAGGAGACGGTCGTGGTCCGCTCGAAGGCGCCGCAGTGAGCCCCAGCGACACCGTGACGGCGAGCGAGGCGACCGCGAGCACCACCATCGCCGTGCGCGGCGAGGTCGCCTCGGCGACGGCGCCCGCGAGCGCCGCGCTCAGCCCCTGCAGGGCGAGCATGCCGGAGGTGTGCAGCCCGAGGGCGTGACCGCTCAGCTCCTCCGGTACGAGGGCGAGCAGCCGCTCCTGGTACAGCAGGCTCGCGCCGTACCCGACCGCGGAGACGGTCACCGCGGCGAGGGCGAGCGGCAGCCCCAGGTCAAGGGCGAAGAGCAGGAACGGGGCGGCCAGGAGCGCCTGGAGCGGTCCGGCGAGCCGGCCCCGAAGCCCGCTCGGGACGAACCGGCCCAGGACCGTGTCCCCCACCAGCATCCCGAGCGCGCCGCAGGCGAAGAGCAGCCCGGCGCGCTCGGGGTCGTACGGCACGAAGAGCGACTCGCAGCCCACGATCAGCCCGTTCGGCACCCACAGCGCGATGTACACGCGGCGGCGGGCGCGGGAGGACCAGAGCGTTCGGTTCGTACGCCAGGTCACGGCGGCCGAGGCCCGGCCGGTGGCGCGCGGGGCGCGCCGGGAGAGCCCGAGGCGGGCCACGAGGGCGGCGACGAGGTAGAGCGCGGCCCCGATGAGCAGGGTGCCGCGCGGGGAGAGCAGCGCGACGAGCAGCCCGCCGGTCGCGAAGCCGGCGATCTGACAGCCGCCGACCGCCATGTTCATCACCGAACGCCCCAGCAGATACCCCTCGCGGGGCAGGACCTCGCCGAGGAGCCCGTAGCGCACCCCGCCGCCGACGGACCCGACCAGCCCCTGGGCGAGCAGGATCGCGAAGACCACCCCGATCGGCAGTCCGGGCACGGCCGTCGCGGCGGCGCCCACGGCGAAGAACAGCGCCATGCCGGCGAGCGCGGCGCGCGGCGGAAGCCGGTCGGCGGCGGAGAGAAGCGTGGCGGCGCCGAGGAGCTGCGCGAGCGAGGGCCCGAAGAGCGCGAGGGAGGAGAGGAGCGGGGAACCGGTCTGCCGGAACACGAGCGTGGCGAGCCCGAGCCCGGCCACGGTCTGGGCGGCGACCTGGACGG
This sequence comes from Streptomyces sp. NPDC026092, assembly GCF_040638605.1. Classification (NCBI taxonomy): domain Bacteria; kingdom Bacillati; phylum Actinomycetota; class Actinomycetes; order Kitasatosporales; family Streptomycetaceae; genus Streptomyces; species Streptomyces sp. NPDC026092. The sequence goes on along the minus strand of NZ_JBEZYN010000014.1, from coordinate 81,201 downwards.
AGCAGGTGAGGTAGAGGGGAGTGAACTCGGGTGTACGGAAGAGGACTCGGTAGCTGCGCATGCGGCGGAGTCTGCGGGGGCGGTCGGGACGGCCGGTAATGTTTCGCGCGGGAGCGAAACGAGGGGCGCGGGGACGAGGTAGGTCTCGGGACGGCGTAGGTCGCGGGACGACACAGGGGGCGGGGCGCATGGGGTGGTGGCGGGTCGACGCGGACGCGCTCGCGGGGAGCCGGTTCCTGATCTCCCCGCTGGCGGAGGCCACGGCGGCGCTCCAGACCCTGGACGTACCGAAGGCCACCCACCCCGGCGAGCGGGCCTGGCTGAAGGCCCATCTGCCCGCCTACCGGGCCCGGTTGGCGGCCGAGCCGCTCGACGCCCTGCTCGTACGGGCCGCGCTCGGCACCGCCTGGAACGCCGACTTCGTCACGCCCACGCCCCTGGGCGACCGCGAGTCGACCTTCGAGGACGAGCTGGTCCGGGTCCGCGCGACGCGGCCCTCGGCGGCCGTGGCGGATCTGGCGGTGTCGCTGGGCGGCGGCCCGGTGCCCGAGCCGCTGGCATCGGCGCCCGATCTTCCGTACCGGATGGCCGAGTTGCTCGCGTGGGTGTGGCGGGAGACGGTTCTGCCGACCTGGCCGCGGCGCCGGCGGATCCTGGAGGCGGACGTCCTCGCGCGCACGGCGCGGCTCACCCGGGAAGGCTGGGCGGCGGCCCTGGACGAGCTGAGTCCGGGCCGCACGCGCTGGCTCGGTGAGGGCCGGCTCCAGGTCAACACCCGTGACCATCCACCGCGTTCGGCCACCGGAGCGCGGCTGCTCTTCGTACCGGTGACCCCGAGCCGCGGGTGGGTGTCGTGGGAGGGGGCGGAGCGCTTCGCGATCGTCTACCCGTGCGCGGGCGCCCTGGCGGACGTGGAGGGCCCGATGGTTCCCGAGGCCCTCGCCGCGCTGCTCGGGAGTGCGCGGGCCGGGGTGCTCGTACGCCTTGAATCGCCGCTGTCCACCAGCCAGTTGGTGGCGCTGACCGGGCAGGGCCTCGGGTCGGTGGGGCGGCACCTGAAGGTGCTGCTCGACGCGAGGCTCGTACGGAGGAGAAGGGCGGGCAGGTCGGTCCTGTACGACTGGACGGAGGCCGGGGCGGCTCTGGTACGGGCACAGGGCGGCGGGCCGACGTAGCGGAGGCACACGCAGATCGGCCCCCGCTCCGGTGCTCTCGGAGCGGGGACCGATCGGTGAGGGCCGGGATCAGACCTTGAGGGCCTTGATCGCGGTCGGCGCGTGGCCGGGCTCGGTCGCGAGCTCCTCGAACTCGGTGACGTCGCTCATGTCGACCGTCTTGCTCATCGCGATGTTGGTGATCCGCTCCAGGATCGCCTCGACGACGACCGGGACCTGGAACTCGACGGCCAGCTTCTTGGCCTGCTCCAGGGCCTCGCCCAGCTTCTCCGGGTCGGTGACGCGGATGGCCTTGACGCCCAGACCCTCGGCGACCTTGACGTGGTCGACGCCGTAGACGCCGATCTCCGGGGTGTTGATGTTCTCGAACTCGAGGTTGACCTCGAAGTTGATGCCCAGGTTGCCCTGCGCCTGCCGGATCAGACCCAGGTAGGCGTTGTTCACGAGGACGTGGACGTAGGGGACCTTGTGCTGGGCGGCGACCGCCAGCTCCTCGATCATGAACTGGAAGTCGTAGTCGCCGGAGAGCGCGACGACCGGGGTCTCCGGGTCCGCGGTGGCGGCACCGATGGCGGCCGGGATGGTCCAGCCGAGCGGGCCGGCCTGGCCGCAGTTGATCCAGTGGCGCGGCTTGTAGACGTGCAGGAACTGCGCGGCCGCGATCTGGGAGAGGCCGATGGTGGTGACGTAGCGCGTGTCCGGGCCGAAGGCCTTGTTCATCTCCTCGTAGACGCGCTGCGGCTTGATCGGCACGTTGTCGAAGTGCGTACGGCGCTGAAGGGCGGCCTTGCGCTCCTGGGCGGAGGCGGCCCAGGCGGAGAAGTCCGGGAGCTTGCCCGCGGCCTTCCACTCCTTGGCGATCTCGACGAAGAGCTCCAGGGCGACCTTGGCGTCGGAGGCGATGCCGTAGTCCGGGGCGAAGATCTTGCCGATCTGGGTCGGCTCGATGTCGACGTGGACGAACTTCCGGCCCTTGGTGTACGCCTCCATGTTGTAACCGGTGTGGCGGTTGGCCCACCGGTTGCCGATGCCGAGGACGAAGTCCGACTCCAGGAAGGTCGCGTTGCCGTAGCGGTGCGCGGTCTGGACGCCGACCATGCCGGCGGACAGCTCGTGGTCGTCCGGGATGGTGCCCCAGCCCATGAGGGTGGAGATGACCGGGATGTTCGTCAGCTCGGCGAGCTCGACCAGCAGGTCGGAGGCGTCGGCGTTGATGATGCCGCCACCGGCGACGATCAGCGGGCGCTCGGACTCCAGGAGGAAGCTCAGGGCCTTCTCGGCCTGCGCACGGGTCGCCTGCGGCTTGTAGACCGGCAGCGGCTCGTAGGTCTCCGGGTCGAACTCGATCTCGGTCAGCTGGACGTCGATCGGCAGGTCGATGAGGACCGGGCCGGGACGACCGGAGCGCATCAGGTGGAAGGCCTGCTGGAAGACGCCGGGGACCTGCGCGGCCTCCAGGACCGTGGTGGCGGCCTTGGTGACGGGCTTGGCGATCGAGGCGATGTCGACGGCCTGGAAGTCCTCCTTGTGGAGCTTCGAGACCGGGGCCTGGCCCGTGATGCACAGGATCGGGATCGAGTCCGCGATCGCGGAGTACAGGCCGGTGATCATGTCGGTGCCGGCGGGGCCGGAGGTACCGATGCAGACACCGATGTTGCCGGCCTTGGCACGGGTGTAGCCCTCGGCCATGTGGGACGCGCCCTCGACGTGGCGGGCGAGGGTGTGGCTGACCCCGCCGACGTTCTTGAGCTCGCGGTAGAAGGGGTTGATCGCCGCGCCGGGCACGCCGAACGCGTTGGTGACGCCTTCGCGCTTGAGGATCTCAACGGCCGCTGCGGCGGCGGTCATACGGGGCATGGGAGGGCTCCTGCTTCGGCCAGGCGGAACCGGGTCCGCCACCGTCTCGGCGGGCCGTTTCCGTATTGCGGAAGTATTGTTCTGCTATACGGAAGCAATGTAGGTCGGGGTGGCGAGGGCCGTCAAGGGAGTGGGCGCGGCCGATGGCCGAACTCCCTCCCCTCGCGTGGCGGATTGGTGGACGATGGGGGCGGGAAGACAGGGGGTTCGCCGTGGGGTTCGGTGTGGGTGACTCGGTTCCGGTGCGCTGCCCGGAATGCCTCCGTACGCAGCCGTACGCCGCGCCGGTGTTCCCGTGCGCCTGCGGCACCCCGGTGGTGCCCCCGGTGATCCCCGGGGCGACGGGCGAGCCGGTCACGCACCGGAACTGGACGGATGAGTGGGTCACGGTCCGCTGCGCCGCCTGCGGCCGCGAGGACGCGTGGCCGCACCCGGAGCTCGGCTGCACCTGCGGCACGGTCCTCCGCGTCCCGGTCCTGCCCCCGACCGGAGGCAGGGGCCCGGCGGAGGGCACGGGTCCGGGTACGGGAGCGGGCGACGGTACGGGACGGGGTACGGGCGCCGGCACGGGTGCCGATTCGGACACCGGGCCCTGGCGGGTCGTGGACCCGCGCTCCGCGACCGACGCACGCCCGGGGACGGGGACGGGCGGGTGGTTCACTCCGGGGAACGGCGGAGACGGCGCCCCCGAGGGCCATGGCGGCGGGCACCCGTTCACGGGACCGGGCCCCGGCCCGGCCGAGAACCGCGCCCACGCCGCTCCGCAGACCGGCGGGCACCGTGCGTTCGCCGACCGCTACCCCACGCACATACCGCTGCCGCCCACGGCTCCGCACCCCGCGCCGCCGAGGCCCTCCTTCCGTCCCGTGACCATCCGTACCGCCCGGGACGCGGTCGCCGCGTCCGCCGGATACCTGCGCTGGCTCGGGTTCCGGGACGTCGTCCAGCCCGAGGAGCGGTCCACGTCCGAGGTCGACCTGCGGGCGCCCGGACTCGTCGCCCAGGTCGACCCGAGCACCCGCCCGGCCGGCCTGCGGGCCGTCGAGTGCCTCTGGCTCAACGGCCTCAGCTGCACGGCCGTGAGCGTCTTCTTCTCCCTCGCCGGCTACACCCCGGAGGCCCGGTCCCGCGCGGACGAACTCGGCATCCCGCTCTTCGTCCTCGACCTGACGGGCACCCCGCAGCCGGTGAACACCCCGGCTGACGAACTGGTCACCACGGGCGCGTAGCTCGACGCCATACCCGAGGGGCCCCCGCGCGGCACCGCGGCCGGAGCCGGAGCCGGTCCTGAAGCGGCCCTCCAGCGCGTCCCCGACTCAAAATAACCTCAGAATTCGGCCAATTCACGCGTGACGATCACCCTCCCCCGGGCACAACAGTCTCGGGGGGTGGGGCGTCATGGGGGCGGAGACGTGGTGGTTCATCGGTGCGTCGTGCGGACAACTGCTGCTCGCGCTCGCCCTGTTGCGAACGCGCAGCCCGCAGCGGGCGGAACTGCCCCCGCAGGCGCTGGCGTTGCTCAGGGGCGGGCCTCGGGCGGCCGTCGTCGTGGCCCTGGTCGCGCTGCACCAGCGCGGCGCGGTCGCGGCCGGCCGGAAGGGCACGATTCGGGCCAACGGCGGGCCCGGCCGGACGCGTGACCCGGTTCAACTCGGGGTGCACGGTTCGCTGCGGCGCGCGCTGGGTCTCCGGGTGCTCGCCGCGCAGCCCCGGGCGCGGCGCGCGATCGACGCGCTGCGGGCCGAACTCGGCCGGGCGGGGCTGCTCCGCCCGTACGGCAGACTGCGCATCGCGCGCGTGCTGCTCGTGGGCGCGGCGGCGACGGTCGTCGCGGGCCTGCTGATCACCCGCCCGTCCGGGACGGAGCTCGCGCTCGCGCTCACCCTCGGAGCCGTACCGACCGGCGCCGCGCTCGCCCTGCTGTTCCTGCCGCCGACCACCCGGGCCGCCCGCCGGCTGCTCGCCGGGCTCCGCGAGCGGCACCCGCTGCCCGCGCACCGGCGCGAGGTGACGGACGGCAATCTGGTGCTGCTGTACGTCGCCCTCTACGGAGATCCCGCGCTCGTGCTCTTCCTCCCCCGCTTCTCCCGCGACGGCGGGCTCCTCGGCCGCGGCGGCGGGACGGACGGGTACGCGACCGGCCGCGGCTGGTTCGGCGGGCAGGACGTGATCGGAGGGAGTTCGGGCGCCGCCGGAGACGGGGGCGGGACCGGGGGCTCGGGTTGAGGCGAGGGTCCGCGCCATACTCGTCGCATGCACATCCGAGCGGCCGCACCGGCCGAACTCCCGCTGCTCCAGGACATCGAGCGGGCCGCGGGCGAACCCTTCCGCTCCGTCGGCATGGCGTTCATCGCCGACGACGAGCCCCTGCCGCTGGACGTCCTGGACGCCTACCGGCGTGCCGGCCGCGCCTGGGTGGCCGCCGACGAGGCCGACCGCCCGGTCGCGTACCTGCTCACGGACACCGTCGACGGGGCCGCCCACATCGAGCAGGTCTCCGTGCACCCGGACGCCGCCCGCCGGGGCATCGGCCGCGCCCTGATCGAGCACCTCGCGGCTCAGGCGGCCGAGCACGGCCTCACGGCGCTCACCCTGACGACCTTCGCCGAGGTCCCCTGGAACGCCCCGTACTACGCCCGCCTCGGCTTCCGCCCGCTCGCCGAGTCCGACCCGGAGCTCACCGTCGGCCTGCGCGCGATCCAGCGGGCCGAGGCCGCCCACGGCCTGGCGACCTGGCCCCGGGTCTGCATGCGCCGCGAGCTGGCGGGCGCCGCCGTGGTCCGGCAGGCGCCCGCGACGTAGCCGGTACGTACACCGTGGCGCGCGTGCGTACCCCGCCGGCTACCCCTCCTCCCCCAGCCCGAATCGCCGCCGCAGCTCCACCTTCCGCACCTTCCCGCTCACGGTCATCGGGAACTCGGCAAGGATCTCCACCCGGCGCGGGACCTTGTAGTGCGCGAGACGGTCGCGGCAGTACGCGGTGATGTCGTCGAGGCTCGGCGGGTCGGCGGGGTCGCGGGGGATCACGCAGGCCAGGATCTCCTCGCCGTAGCGGGGGTCGGGGACGCCCACGACCTGGACGTCAGCGATCTTCTCGTACCCGTGGAGGAACTCCTCGATCTCGCGCGGGTACACGTTCTCACCGCCCCGGATGATCATGTCCTTGATCCGGCCGACGATCTGGACGTACCCGTCCTCACGCATCACCGCGAGGTCCCCGGTGCGCATCCAGCGGCCCGCGTCGACGACCTCGGCGGTCTTCTCGGGCTCGTCCCAGTAGCCGAGCATCACGCTGTAGCCGCGGGTGCGCAGCTCGCCGGGGACCCCGCGCTCGACGGTGAGGCCGGTGACCGGGTCGACGACCTTCACCTCGACGTGCGGCATGACCCGGCCGACCGTGCCGGTGCGGCGCTCCAGGTCGTCGTCGCGCCGGGTCTGCGTGGAGACGGGCGAGGTCTCCGTCATGCCGTAACAGATCGACACCTCGGCCATGTTCATCTCGGCGACCACCCGCTTCATCACCTCCACCGGGCAGGGCGAGCCCGCCATGATGCCGGTGCGGAGGGTGGAGAGGTCGTACGAGGCGAACTCGGGGAGGTTCAGCTCCGCGATGAACATCGTCGGCACGCCGTACAGGGACGTGCAGCGCTCCTCCTGGACCGCGCGGAGGGTGGCGGCCGGGTCGAAGGACGGCGCGGGGATGACCATGCAGGCACCGTGCGAGGTGGCGGCGAGATTGCCCATGACCATGCCGAAACAGTGGTAAAACGGGACGGGGATGCAGATCCGGTCCTGCTCGGTGTAGGCGATCATCTCGCCCACGAAATAGCCGTTGTTGAGGATGTTGTGGTGGGAGAGGGTCGCCCCCTTGGGGAAGCCCGTGGTGCCCGAGGTGTACTGGATGTTGACCGGTTCGTCGCAGGAGAGCGCGGCGGGGCGCAGCTCGCCGGCGGTACGGGAGAGCAGCTCGTCCCAGGTCGGGTCGCCGAAATAGACCGCCTCCCTCAAATCCGGGCATTTAGCGGCGACTTCCTCGACCATGGCCCGGTAGTCGCTCGTCTTGTGCGTGCGCGAGGCGAAGAGCAGCGAGATCCCGGCCTGCCGGAGCACGTACTCCAACTCGTGCGCGCGGTAGGCCGGGTTGACGGTCACCATGACCGCGCCGATGCGTGCCGTGGCGTACTGGACGAGCACCCACTCGGGGCAGTTGACCGCCCAGATGCCGACCCGGTCGCCCTTGACGACCCCGCTGCCGAGCAGGGCATCGGCCAACTTGTCGACGTCGGCGCCGAATTGGGCGTACGTCCAGCGACGCCCGGACGGCACGTCGACGAGCGCCTCGCGCTCGGGCCAGGTGGCGACGGCGCGGTCGAGGTTGGTGCCGATCGTGTCGCCGAGGAGGGGGGTGGAACTCGCCCCGTGGGCGTAGGAGAGGTTCGCTCCGCTCAGGGTTGTCATGCGAGGTCCCCCTCCGTGTACTCCGTACCCTCACCCTTCGCCGTACGCTCGCGCAGCTCGATCCGGCGGATCTTCCCCGAGACGGTCTTGGGAAGGTCGGCGAACTCGATGCGACGCAGCCGCTTGTACGGGGCGAGCACCGCGCGCGAGTGGGCGAAGAGCGCCTGCGCGGTCTCCTCGCTCGGCTCCCAGCCGTCCGCGAGGACGACGTACGCCTTGGGGACGGCGAGCCGCAGCGGGTCGGGGGCCGGGACGACGGCGGCCTCGGCGACCGCCTCGTGCTCGAGCAGGGCGCTCTCCAGCTCGAAGGGCGAGATCTTGTAGTCGGAGGCCTTGAAGACGTCGTCGGACCGGCCGATGTAGGTGATGTACCCGTCGGCGTCGCGGGAGCCGATGTCGCCGGTGCGGTAGTAGCCGCCCGCCATGGCCTCGGCCGTACGCTCCGGGTCGCCGTGGTAGCCGGTCATGAGGCCCACCGGGTCGGAGGAGAGATCGAGACAGATCTCGCCCTCGTCCACGTCGGCCTTGCCGCTCACCGGGTCGACCAGGGTGACCCGGAAGCCGGGGCTGGGCCGGCCCATGGAGCCCTCCTTGAGCCGCTGACCTGGGCTGTTGGAGACCTGGACGGCCGTCTCGGTCTGCCCGAACCCGTCACGGACGGTGATGCCCCAGGCCCTCCGCACGGACTCGATGACCTCGGGGTTGAGCGGCTCCCCGGCCGCCACGACCTCGCGCGGCGGGTGCTTCAGCTGCGTGAGGTCGGCCTGGATCAGCATGCGCCAGACGGTCGGTGGCGCGCAGAAGCTGGTCACGCCGTTCCGCTCCATCTCGGCCATCAGGCGGGCCGGGTCGAAGCGCGTGTAGTTGTGGATGAAGACGGTCGCCTCCGCGTTCCAGGGGGCGAAGAGGTTGGACCAGGCGTGCTTGGCCCAGCCGGGCGAGGAGATGTTGAGGTGCACGTCGCCGGGCTTGAGCCCGATCCAGTACATGGTGGCGAGATGACCGATCGGGTACGAGGTGTGGGTGTGCTCGACGAGCTTGGGTCGGGCCGTGGTGCCGGAGGTGAAGTAGAGCATCAGCGGGTCGTCGGCGCGGGTGACGCCGTCGGGCTCGAAGACGCCGGAGGCGCGGGAGGCGTCGGCGTACGAGACCCATCCGCGCACCTCCCCGCCCTGCGGTCCGACGACGACGATCCGGGTGTAATCCCCGGGTACGTCATCGAACTTGGCGGTGTCCTCGGCGCGCGCGATCACGTACCGGGCCCGGCCGCGCTCGACGCGGTCCCGCAGGTCGACCGGGCCGAGGAGCGGGGTGGCCGGGATGACGACGGCGCGCAGCTTCATCGCGGCGAGCGCGGTCTCCCACAGCTCGGCCTGGTTGCCGAGCATGACGATGATCCGGTCGCCGGCCCGAACGCCCTGCGAGCGCAGCCAGTTGGCGACCCGGTGGGAGCGTTCACTCATCTCGGCGAAGCTGACGCGCGTCTCGGTGCCGTCCTCCTCGACGATGTGCAGCGCGGTCCTGTCGTTGCCGGCCGCGATGACGTCGAACCACTCCAGGGCCCAGTTGAACCGGTCCGGACGGGGCCAGGCGAAACCCTCGTAGGCAGCCTCGTACTCCTCGCGGTGCTGGAGCAGGAAGTCGCGGGCGGCCCGGAACCTCTCCGTCGCGGTGGTGGGCGTCATGTGTCCTCCTCGTTGCGGGACCGGTCACGGACATCGTGTAATCAGTGACCCAGGTCTCACTACCCCCGTTCGGGGGTGAAGGAGTAGTCGCGTGGCCGAGCTGACGGAATCGGTGGAGATGCGTGCGGCGCTGCTGCGGCTGCGCCGGTCCACGGGCCTGGAAGTCGCCTTCGGCGGACTGCTGCACGACAGCCGGGCGGGCGGTGGCCGGGCGGGCCGGGACGGGGAAGGTGGGCGCGACGGGCGTCGGCTGCGGATCGCGGAGCTGAACGGCGCCGTGACCCCGGCCCTGCGGGGCCTCTCGATCTCGGCGGGCAGCGGCCTGGGCGGGAAGTGCCTGGCGCTGTCGCGGCCCTGCGCGGTCGTGGACTATCCGTCCGCGCGGCACATCACGCACGAGTACGACGGCCCGGTGTCGGCGGAGGGCCTGCGGTCGGTGATCGCGGTGCCGATCGTCGTACGGCGCCAGGTGCGCGGCGTGCTGTACGGGGCGCTGCGGGACGCGCTGCCGCTCGGCGACCGGGTCTTCGACGCGGCGGTGGCGGCGGCCCGGGACGTGGAGCAGGCGCTGGCGGTACGGGACGAGGCGCGGGACCACGTACGGGAGCTGCTGGCGGAGGGGCCCTCGGCGGAGATCCGCGAGGCACACGGCGACCTGCGCGCCCTGGTGCCCCAGGTCACGGACCCGGACGTGCGGGCCCGGCTTTTCGAGGTGTGCGCCCGCCTGGAGGCGGCCACGGCGGGCCCGGTGCGCCGGCCGGCGGGCGTGGCGCTGACGCCGCGCGAGCTGGACGTCCTGGTGGCGGTGGCGTCGGGGGCGACGAACGCGACGGCGGCGGACCGCCTGGGGCTCCGCCCGGAGACGGTGAAGGGCTACCTGCGCTCGACGATGCGGAAGCTGGGGGCGCACACGCGGGGTGAGGCGGTGGTGGCGGCGAGGAGGGCGGGGCTACTGCCGTAGGGGCGGCTGACGCCGCCAGTGGGGGCGGCTGACGCCGCACCCGTTCGCCTACACGTCGACGACCCCGAACCCGACCTCGAACGGAACCGCCTCCTCCGCCATCACGCCCAGCATCCGCTCGGCCTCCTCGGCCAGCTCGGCACGCACGCTCTTGGTCGTACGGCCGAAGGGCTGGATGGTCATCGTGGTGCGCTCCTTGGCCTCCTCCAGGCGCCAGAGCCCGGCGAGGAGGCCGTCGAGGAGGAAGACGGAGAAGGCCTGGTTCCCCTTCCAGGTGCGGTTCTTCGCCTCGGCGGAGACGAAGCGGCCGCGGTCGGCGTGGGAGAGGAGGACGTTGTCGTACTCGGGGAGGAAGCGCGGCGGGGCCGGGGTGTCGGGGTCGGGGCGGGGGGCCTCGGGGAGGTCGAAGAGTTCCACGCCGCTTTCGTCCTGGAAGGCGAGGAGACGGGGGCGGAGGCGCTCGAAGGACTCGCGGAGGCGGGTGAGGCCGCACCAGGTCTGCATGTCCTTGACGGAGGCGGGCCCGAAGGCGGCGAGGTACCGGAGGACGACGGCGTCCAGGTCGATCGCGGGCTCGGCGTCGTCGGACGTGTGGAGCCAGGTCCGGGCCGTGGTGAGGCGGACCTGGCCGCTGCGGCGCCAGAGGCCGCGCGGGGTGACCTGGACGAGGGGCAGCAGGCAGCGGGCGGCGACCGAGAGGGACTGCGGGTCGGCGTCGGGCCAGTGGACGAGCAGGGCCTCGCGGATCTCCTTGGGGGTGCGGGGCTCCTCCTCGACGAGCGCGCGGGAGAGGTCGGCGAGGCGGTCGAGGTCGACGCCGTCGAGACCGGCGCGGAAGATCTTGAGCTCGCGGTCGCGGGCGGCCTGGCCGAGCGGCCGGAGGATGCGGACGTCCTCGGCGGTGTGGGTGTGGATGGTGGAGCGCAGGGTGACGATCCGGGCGACCTCGCGGGACTCCATGAGCGCGGAGAGCTGCTCGGGGCGGAACCCGGCGAGCCGGGCGGCGAGGGCGTAGTACGGCGGTTTGGTGTTCTGCGCCTGGAGCCCGAGGAGATGGCTGACGGCGTCCTTGGCGGACATCGAGGCGGGCTCCAGCAGGAGCTGCCGGGCCAGCGTGGCGCGGCCCAGGGCGCGGGTGGAGAGAACCGGGTTCGTCGAGGTGGAGGCCATGAACGGCACGCTACTCGGGCTTGCGGACAGGTAGTGTCCGCAAAGGAAGGGCGGCGGCCCGGTCAGGGGGACGGGGCGCACGGACCGGGGCACGGACACCGGCCGCCGCGCTGCGGCAATTCACCCCGTATATCCTTCCCGGGAGACTGGCCACGCCCACTGACCACAACAGCACCCACACCCGCACCCACGCCCACGGAGATGGACCCCACGATGTCGGAGCGTCGCCCCCGCGCAGCCTGGCGCCGTCAGCCGGAACCGCCGGCACGGACGCCCCAGCCGGAGCCGAAGCCGTCCGAGGCGGAGGCCCCGGCAGCGGACCGGCCGAGCGTGGTGCAGGCCACGTTGTACCGCGACGGCCGCAAGGTGGCGTCCCCCGACACACTGGCCGAGACCTTCCGTCAGCTGCGCGAGCACCCGGACGGCATGGCGTGGATCGGCCTGCACCGCCCGACGGAGTCCGAACTGCACTCGCTGGCGGGCGAGTTCGACCTCCACGAGCTGGCGGTGGAGGACGCGCTCGAGGCGCACCAGCGCCCGAAGCTGGAGCGGTACGGGGACACGCTCTTCGTCGTTCTGCGGGCGGCCCGCTACCTGGACGCCCAGGAGGAGGTCGACTTCGGCGAGCTCCACATCTTCGTGGGCCAGGACTTCGTGATCACGGTCCGCCACGGAGCGGCCCCGGACCTCTCGGCGGTCCGCCTCCGCATGGAGGAGGACCCGGACCTGCTGGCCCTGGGTCCGGAGGCGGTCCTGTACGCGATCCTGGACGCGGTGGTCGACGGCTACGCCCCGGTCGTCGCGGGCGTCCAGAACGACATCGACGAGATCGAGACCGAGGTCTTCAGCGGCGACCCGGCGGTCTCGCGCCGCATCTACGAACTCTCCCGTGAAATGGTCGAGTTCCAGCGCGCGACCCGCCCCCTGGTGGGCATGCTGCACGGCCTGATGGCGGGCTTCGCGAAGTACGGCACGGACGAGGAACTCCAGCGCTACCTCCGCGACGTGGCCGACCACGTCACCCACACCAGCGAACGCGTGGACGGCTTCCGCCAGGCCCTGACAGAAATCCTGACCGTCAACGCAACCCTGGTCACCGAACAACAGAACGCGGAAATGCGCGCGTTGGCGGAAGCGGGCTTCGAACAGAACGAGGAGATCAAGAAGATCTCCTCGTGGGCGGCGATCCTGTTTGCACCCACACTCGTGGGAACCATCTACGGGATGAACTTCGACAACATGCCGGAGTTGCACTGGGTAGGCGGGTATCCGTTCGCGGTGGTGCTGATGGCAGTGGTGTGCACCAGCCTGTACGTGGTCTTCAAGAAGAAGGACTGGCTGTAGCCACCCACCCCAGACTCTTGATCCACTTAGCATGAGCAAACCCAGGGTGGCACCTCCAGACGCCCCCTGGGGAGAATCGCGAGAGGGTCGATCGGTCGGTGAGAAGGCGGGCCCGGGGCAGCTAGGCGCCACGGGCCCGCCCGTTCGCACCCGCTCCGACAGGCTCCTGCCCGGGTACGGGACCGGTCGGAGCCCAGCGGGCAGCAAGGACCGCGCCCAGCAGTCCCACGCCGACCAGGCAGAGGCCGGCCACTGCGAACGCCAGGCTCGGGCGGTGCGCTGCGAGCGCGGGCACGAACAGCATCGAGACCGTCCCGGCGGTACGGATGACCGTGAGGTCCACGGCCATCAGGCGCAGCCGGTGGGCCGGGGGAAAGCCCGACAGGTGAGTGACAAGAGCGACTTGAACGAACGGATTGACCGCCCCAAGCAGAACGGACAGGGCCAGCAGCGCCGGGACCGACCCCGCGAGCGCGATCGACGCGAGGGCCACGCCGGAGGCCCCCCAGGCCAGGCAGTAGAAGGCCGGCAGGTTGGGCGGCAGGCGAAGGTTCCCGGCGAGACCGTTCGCCGCGAGCGCTCCAGCGCCCGTGGCGGCGAGCGCGGCGCCGTACGTTCCAGCACCGGCGCCGAGTTGGAGGGTGATGAAGGCCGGCAACGCGAGGGCGACGGTGTGGGCCGCGATACCGACGCCGTGGATCCCGATGGCGATCGCCGTGTCCGGTCGCGTCCGCAGCAGCATCCGGGCCTGGGCAGGGGCCGTTTCCTTCTCCGGAGCACGAGCCTGCCGCACCACCGTGCTGCGGCGGGCCAAGACGGCGAGGGCGACGGCGGAGACGAGGAAGGTGGCCCCGTCCAGCCAGAACAGGGTGGTCATCGGCATGACCGCGAGCAGCAGCCCGGCCGCGCCCGGCCCGGCGATCCGCGCGATCCGGCCCGACAGATCCATCAGGCCGCTCACCGCCTGGACGTCCCGCTTGTCGACCAACTCGGGCGTCAGCGCACCGAGGTTCGGATCGAACACGGCCCCCGCGAACCCGGCCACCAGAACCAGAGCGATCGCTCCGGCCAGCCCCAGGTGGGTCCACGCCAGCGGCAGAACGGCCACCAGCCCGGCCCGTACGACATCCACCACGGCCAGTGCCCTGAGCGAGCCGAACCGACCCACGATCCGGCGCCCGACCGTGCCGAGCACGATGTACGGAACGGACTCGGCGATCGCCACGAGACCCATCGCAAACGCCCCGGACGCCTCGAAGGCGATCCACATGACAGCCATCGCGTACAGCCGGTCCCCGAAGGCCGACAGGGCCTGCCCCACCCACAGCGTGAGCACGGACCGGCTCCGAAGCAGCCGCACGTAACCCAAGATCACCACCGGTCCAGGAACGAACAGAACCCGGCGACACCGCAGAGCACCGGGAACGCACGTCACCCTAGAGCACCACGACATGAGAGTCAGGTGATGTCATCAGAAATCAGGATTCCCCGCGAGGCTGTTGCCTCCGCCGAATCCCACTGTGGACGGCCAGTACGGTGGGATGTCTCCGCCTCCACCTGGACGCGGATCAGGTTGATGCCTGGTCAGGGGCCCTTCTCGTGTGCCGGCCACCGGCGCGAGCCGATCCCCGGCGCGAGGCGGCGTCAGCGGCGGCAGAGGGCCGTATCCACGACGGTCTCGACGCGCCTCGTGCCCGAGATGTCGGCCGGGATGCTCGTCACCGCGATGTTCGCGGCGTAGCCGTCGTCGGTCGCTCCGCCGCGGGTCTCGTATCCCACGATGTCGCCGCCATGGCCCCAGTAGACGCCGCCGCACGACAGCTTCCTGCTCATGAGGCCCAGGCCGTAGCTGGCACCGGTGTCGCCGACCGGGACAGTGGTGCGCATCTGGGCGAGCTGGGCGGCCGGGAGGAGGCCGCCGTCGAGGAGCGCGGTGAAGAAGCGGTTGAGGTCGGAGTTGGTGGAGATCATCTGGCCCGCCGCCCAGCCTGCCGACGGGTCGATCTCGGTGTACTCGCGCAGCGGCTCGCCCGTCGGCATCACGCGGTAGCCCTTCGGGTGGGGTTCCCTGATGGTCCTGTCGCCGGGGGCGGGGAAGTAGGTGTGGCGCAGCCCGAGGTGCTGGACGACGCGCCGGTCGATTTCCTCGGCGAGGGGGCGGCCGGTGACCTTCTGGACGATGAGACCGGCCAGGACGTAGTTCGTGTTGCTGTAGCTCCACTTCGTCCCGGGCCGGAACTCGGCCTTGTGCTTGAGGGCGATGTCGACGAGGTCGCGAGGCTCGAAGTACCGGTACGCAATCTCGTCGTCGCTGATGTGCGCCCCGTACTCGGGAAGCCCGCTGGTGTGCTGCAGGAGCTGACGGACGGTGATGCGGCGGCCGTCGTTGCCCTTCCCACGTACGAGGCCCGGGAGGTAGGTGTCGACGGAGGCGTCGAGGGCGATCTTCCCCTCGCCGACCAGTTGCAGAACGACGACGGCGACGAACGTCTTGGTGTTGCTGCCCATCCGCACCTGGCCGTCCCTCGGCACCTTCGCACCGGTGGCCAGGTCGCCAACGCCCGCGGTGTACGTACGGGTGCGACCGTCAGGGCCCTGGACGGTCGCCAGCGCGGCGGGTTGGCCGTCGCGCACCAGTCCATTCAGGCCCTGCTGGACAGTGTCCGGCCGGGCGGCGGCAGATGCCGTGGGCGGAGCCAGGGCGCCCGTGGTCATGACGGCGACGGCCACCGCGGCTGCGGCCGCCAGCGCTCCGCGGCGCCGTGTCGTGGACGTACGGGGCCCGTGCCAGGTCTGCTCACACATGAGTCAACTCCAGGGAAATCGTGGGGTGCTGTCGGCTGAGCCGCCCGTCAACCGGGCAGGGCACGATCATGGATTCCCGGGCTCCGGCGCGCATCGCGGGAAAGCGGGAGAACGTACTCCCCTGATCGGGGGAGGCCGCGCGTGTGCCGCCCCGTACATACTGGCCGATCATGATCAAGGGACTTCGGCCGCTGCTGCGCCGCTCCACGTACTCGGGTGCGCTGTTCGCCTACCTCGCCGTCCTGGCGAGCCTTCCCCTGCTGTCCTTCGCGCTGCTGCCGGCGCTGGCGTGGCGCTCCGCTCCCGAGGGCGTGCAGATCGTCGTGGTCTTGCTCGGCTGGACGGTACTGATCGGCCTGGTCGGTCTCGCGCGCACCACGCGGCGGGTGCTGGTCGTGTCCGCCCGCCGGCTGCTGAGGGTGTCGTTGCCCGAGCCTGTCGCCGTACGTACGCCCCCGAGCCGGCTCGGCGACGGGCCGGCCGCCGCTGTGCCCTCCCGCGTCGACCGCTGGCGGACTCCTCTCTGGCTGCTGCTGCACGTGGCGCTCGGATGGACGGGAGCGCTGGCGAGCGGCGTGCTGCTCTTCGCGGGCCTGACCCTTCCGGGGGGTTGGCTCGGCGCCGAGTTGGGGCTGAGCCTGTTCGGCCGGACGGTACGGGTGGAGGGCGGCTGGCAGAGCTGGGCGGTCGCGCTCGGCTGCCTGCTGCTCGCGGCGAGCGTGTGCGTGGTGGTGACGAAGGCGCTGCGCTGGTCGGCGCCCCGGCTGCTCGGGCCATCCTCGGCCGAGCGGCTCGTGCTGGCGGCCGAGCGGGAACTGCGGCTGGCCGAACGGAACCGGCTGGCCCACGAACTGCACGACTCGATCGGGCATACGCTCACGACGACCACGATCCAGGCGGCGGTGGCGGGCGAGGTGCTCTCCGCCGACCCGGTGGCGGCGCGGGCCGCCCTGCGCAGCATCGAGGAGTCGTCCCGGGCCGCGCTGGAGGACCTGGACTACGTGCTCGGCGTCCTGCGCGAACGAGAGGCCGAGACGGCGCCGCCCCGCACCCTGGCCGATCTGCCCGAGCTGCTCGACCGGTTGCGGCACGCGGGCGCGGTGGTGGAGCTGGAGCTGTCGGGGGACCCGGCGCAGGTGCGGGGGACGCTCTCCCGCGCGGCCTACCGGATCCTGCAGGAGGGGCTGACGAACGCGATGCGGCATGGAGCGGGTGGTCCGATCGAGGTCCGGGTGGCGGCCATGCCGGACCTGCTGGAGCTCGGTGTGGTCAACCGGACCGGGGACGGGCCGCGTACGAGCACGGGGCCGGGCGCCTTCCCCACATCCGGGCACGGCCTGCCCGGCCTCGCCGAGCGCGTGCGACTGCTGCACGGCGAGATCGACGCGGGCCCGGACGGGCCGCGGCACTGGCGGTTGGCCGTCCGGCTGCCCGTACGGTTGTCGCCATGACCGGCTCCGGCAACACCCCCGTCACCCTCCTGATCGCGGACGATGACGAGGTGACCCGCAGCGGTCTGCGCACCTTGCTCGCGGCACAGCCGGGGCTCGCGGTGGTCGGCGAGGCCGCCGACGGCGTCGAGGCGGTCGAACAGGCACGGCGGTTGCGTCCGGACGTCGTCCTGATGGACGTCCGGATGCCGCGCCGCAACGGGATCGAGGCCACCCGGCACCTCCTCGCCGGGTCGGCCGAACCGCCGAAGGTCGTGGTGATCACCACCTTCGAGAACGACGACTACGTCACCGCCGCGCTCAGCTCGGGCGCCAGCGGGTTCGTGCTGAAGCGGCTTCCGGTCCGGCAGATCGCTGAGGCGGTGCGGGTGGTGGCGGCGGGGGAGGCGATCCTCTTTCCGACAACCCTGCGCCGGATGATCGCACCCCGGCCGCTGCACTCCGCCGAGGCCCTGCCGAGGGCGGCGCTGACGGGGCGGGAGGAGGAGGTGCTGCGGCTGATGGCCACCGGCCTGTCCAACCCGGAGATCGCGGAGTCGCTCACAGTGAGCCTGGAGACGGTGAAAACGCACGTCGGGAACGTGCTGACCAAGCTCGGCGCACAGAACCGGACCCACGCGGTGGTGATCGCGTACGAATCCGGCCTGGTGGTCCCGGGGTTCGCCGGCTGAGCCCGGAGCGTCGTCGGGACCCGCATCGGAGCCGCCCTCTGATTCCCCGGCCGGAACGCGGATCGGCGTCACCACCCCGCCCAGGTAACCACCCTCGAACTCCTGACCCACACAGCCGGCCTGCCTCTCCGCGCCAACCTCAAGAACCTCCATGGCGCCGACCGACGCCAGTCTCCTCGCAGAGGCGAACGGCTCTCTCCAGGAGAAGGGGAGCCTCCCTAGGCGCGAGGCTCCGGATCCCCGTGCCGGGAGAGCAAGATCTGGCTCCAGGGCGGGTCCGGCCTGCCGAGCGCGAACCCTTGCGCGTCGGCCTTGTGCAGATGCGCTGGTACGCCGACGAGCGCGAGCACGACGCCAGGCTCCGCGAGGGCGTGGAGCCGGCGGCGGCGCAGGGCGCGAAGGTCGTGTGCCTGCCCGAGCTCACCCGGAGCCCGTACTTCTGCAACACGGACGATCCGCTGGCCGACGGCGCGGACCGCTACCTGGAGGACGTGCAGACCGGGCCCACCGTGGCGCTCGCGGCCGAGCTGGCGACCCGGCTCGGCATCACCGTCCACGCTTCGCTCCACGAGCGCGCGGGCGACGGGGGCCTCGGCTACAACACCGCCGTCTGCGTCGACTCCGACGGCCGCCTCATCGCCCGGACCCGTAAGAACCACATCCCCGCCTTCCCCGGCTACCGCGAGGACCTGTGCTTCCGGCCCGGCGACAGCGGGTTCCCGGTCGTCGAGCACGCCGGCGCCCGGTTCGGTTTCCCGACCTGTTGGGACGAGTGGTTCCCGCAGCCGGCCCGCGCCTACTCCCTGGCCGGGGGGGGGAGATCCTCGTCCACCCCACCGCGAGCGGCTCCGAGGTGGACCTGCCCGCCTTCGACACCCGGCCCATGTGGGAGCAGGCGATCAGCGCCAACGGCCTCGCCAACGCCCTGTTCATGATCGTCCCCAACCGGGTCGGGACCGAGGGCCGTTCCACCTTCTACGGCTCCTCCTTCATCTCCGACCCGTACGGCCGGGTCATGCTGCGGGCCCCGCGCGACACTCCGGCCGTCCTCGTCGCCGACCTCGACCTCGACCAGCGCCGGGACTGGCTCGAGTTCGGCCTCATGCGCACCCGCCGGCCCGAGCTGTACGGCACGCTCACCGACCCCGTCACCCCGCCTAGGTGATGGAGGTGTCGCCGAGGGAGACCAGGAGGCGGCGCAGTTTGCGCGCCAGGTCCTCGCACTCCTCCCGGTCGAAGAAGGCGAGCATGCGGGCCTCGTTGGCGAGGTGGTCGACCATGTAGGCGCGGGTGATCTCGTGGCCCCGCTCGGTGAGGCGGATCTTCACCGAGCGCCGGTCGGCGGTGTCCCGCACCCGTTCGACCAGGCCTTTGGCCTCCATCCGGTCGATGCGGTTCGTGATCGCACCGGAGGTGACCATCGCCGCCTTGCGGAAGGCACCGGCGGTCAGCTCGTACGGCGGACCCGAGCGCTGAAGAGTGGTCAGGACGTCGAACTCGCCGAGTTCCAGCTGGCGTTCGGCCGCGAACGCGCGGAACTCCTTCTCCAGCGCGACACCGAGACGCTGGAGCCGGCCGAGCACCTCGACGGGCCACAGCGCCTCGGCCAGGTCGGGGCGCTCCCGCGTCCACTGCCCGATGATGCCGTCGACGGCATCGGCCGCGTCGCCATCCCCGTGGCCGTCCCCGATGTCGGCTCCGCCCATGGTCCGTCCCCTCCTCGCGTCACTGCCCCAGAGATTATCTCAACGTTGAATCACTTGACGCTGAACGAGCCACCCTGCTTTTATCTCAACGTTGAAATAATCAACCTTGAACGGATGCACTCGGGGGTTCTCGTGTCCGCAGCAGTCTCTGCCGTCCCTTCCACCGCTCCAGCGGTGTCCCGCCGGCCGTCCGCACTCTGGCTGGCGCTCCTGGCCGCGCCCATCGCCACCGGAGCGAACGCACCGGTCCTGATCCTTCCCGACATGGCCCGTTCCCTGGGCATCTCCACGGCCGGGGCCACGTGGCTGGTCACCGTCTTCGCCTGGTCCATGACCGTGGGAACACCCCTGTTCGCGGCGCTCGTACGCCACCGTGGCCTGCGCGCGGCGCTCGTCACGGGCGCGGTCGCCGCGCTCGCCGGCACCGCGCTCGTCGCGGTCTCGCCCTGGTTTGCCCTGACGCTCGTGGGCAGAGCGGCTCAGGCGGCGGGCGGTGCGGGGCTGGTCGCCGTGGCGATGAACCTCGCCGGCTCGACGCGCCGGATGGGGGCGATCACCGCGGGGTTCGGGGTCCTGGGCGCGGTCGGCCCGCTTCTCGGCTCCACCCTCGCGGCCCTGGCGGACTGGCGCGCCTCGCTGGCCGTGTCCGCCCTGGCCCTCCTGGCGGTCCCCGCCGTCTGGCGCCACATCCCCCGTACCGGCTCGCAACCCACCCCGCACACCACGCCGTTCGACGCGGTCGGGGCCGGGCTCGTCACGGCCCTGGCGTCGGCACTGGTGCTGATTCCCATGGCTCCGCTCACGGGCGCACTGGTCGCCGCGGCGGTGGTCGTCCCGCTGGCCGTGCATGTCCGGCGCCACCCGGACGGCTTCGTTCCCGCCGCCGTGCTGGGCTCCCGTGCGTTCGTCAGCTCCTCCCTGCTCGCGTTCGCGTTCTCCACCTCCTACTTCATCCTGCTGTTCGCCCTGCCCGAGCTGGCGCGGCGGCACACGGACTGGAGCACCGAGGCCGTCGGTACGGGACAGCTGGTCGCGCTCCTGACCGGCTCCGCGCTCTCGTGGCTCCTCGCCGCGTCGGCGGCGCGCCTGGGCCACCGGAAGGTCCTCACCGTCCTCATCGTCCTCGGCACGGCCGCACCCCTCACCGCCGCGTTCAGCTCATGGGGGCCCGCGCTGCTCCTCGCCGCGGCGGCCGCCGTCTTCGTCGCCACCGGCAGCAACGCCACCCTGTCCGTCCACGCCGCACAGCCCGCCCCGGCCTCCCAACGACCGGCCGCGATCGGCCTCTTCGTCCTCTGCTACCAACTGGGCGGAGCCCTCGGCCCGGCCCTCGCCACCCTCCTCGTCCTGACGTGAAGGACCCTTCAGCCCCTTCAGGCGCGGTTCGGGCCGAGCGGGAGCCGCCGGCGCTACTGTCCACCGAAGCCGAGCAGCGGGACCTCGTCCGGGTCGACGTCCTCGGGCGAGGGCCGGCCTTCCAGGAGGAAGCCGAAGAAGGCGCGCAGGGCGTTGTTGCCCAGTTCGAGGAGGTGGAAGGGCAGGGCGTACGGCTTCCTCCCAGACCGCGAAGGCGAACCATGCGCCGCACGCTAGCGGCCGCTACTGGCAGTCCGGTTGCTGCTCGTCCTCGTCGGTGGCGTACGGGTGGACGTACCGGCCGTCGTCGAGCGGAGCGAACCAGCCGCCGAGGGTCAGCGGCGTGATGTCGTCGTTCGAGTCTTGGTAGAGCCACTCGAAGTCCGTGTCCTCGTACGCCCAGGAGGCGAAGGCGTCCAGGGCGTCCGTGGTGGCGTCGTCCAGGAGGCCGTACAGGTCGAGGGTGGCCTCCGCGTGGCCCAGGAGGAGTTTGAGAGCCACGGCCTCCGCAAGGCAGCCGAGGTGCAGGAAGCTGCCGTCGGTGAAGCGGGTGGTCAGGGCGATCGTGGTCACCAGGAAGCGGCGGGCGAAGAGTTCGTCGTATTCGAGGGCGTAGCGGGGCGGGAGGTCGCCCAGGTGCCACAGTTCGCTGTCGCACTCGGCGACATTCGTCTCCTCCTCGGCGAGGGTCTGGACGTCGTCGTACAGCTCGTCGACGAGGAGTTCCGTGGCGTACACCAGGGCCCCGGCGGCCAGTTCGGACGTCTCCGGGGCGATGCCGTCGAAGGACGCGGCGGCGAGGGAGGCCAGGCGCGGGGCCAGTGCGCGGATCTGGGGCTCGTGGTCGACGTCCGGGTCCGTCACGCCGCCGTCCGCCGGTGCGTTCGCCGGGTGCGCAGGTGTGCTCGTCGCCGCGGCCGCGCTCGCCTTGTGCTGGGCGCGGCGGGTCTCCAGGTCGCTGGACGGTGCGTTCGGGCCGTCGGCGGCCTCCAGGCTCTCGCGGGTCAGGTCGATGTGGAGTTTGACCTCGCTGCTCTCCACCACCCAGTCGGCGAGGAGCTCCGAGCGTTCCAGGACGTCCTCGGCGACCGAGCCGACGGCATGCTCGGCGATCTCCAAGGAGGGAGCGTGGACGAAGACCTTGAGGATCGCCCCGCGCGCATGGACGGCGACGATCGTCTCCAGGACGTCGATCTCGATTCCGTCGGGTCCTTCGATCGCCTCCACGGCGTCGAACCCGCGCTCCAACAGCGTTGACGTGCCGACCTGTTGGAGTGCGTCCAACTCCTCCGCACCGTCGGGTACCCGCGCATCCACCGTTACGACGTAGCTCACGTGGGCAAGCGTGCCAGGAACCGGTCCGATTGTTGTCCGGTCGCGCGAAGCCGCGGGCGAAGAGAGCGGGTGGCGACGGCGGTTGCCGCGCCACCCGCTCCGCGGTCAGTTCGCGTTCACGAGGTCGTGCGCGGGGACCGTCACGGTGCGCTTGCCGGGGGTGCCGCCGAGGACGATCTTCCGGAGGGCGCTGTTGTTGTCGAGGTTGGTCTCCTTCAGGCGCTTGGCCGGGTTGGCCAGCACCTGGATGTAGTACGTGCCGTTGGGGATGTCCGTGATGTCGAACGACTGGCCCGGCAGGTCCTGGGTGTAGGTGTCACCGGAGCCGACGTCGAGCACCTCGCGGACGGAGATGGAGTTCTCCTGGCCGCAGGCGGTGGACAGATCGGTGTTGTACGGGTGCCAGTTGGCGTTCTTCACCGTGTAGTCGACCGCGTCGGTGTTGGCCAGGCAGAAGGCCTCCTTGCCGCTGCGCACCGCTTCCTTCTGGTCCGCCTTCAGGAGCCGGTAGCTGGCGAAGTCGGTGAAGTGCCAGTGCACATGGCCCGGACGCGGGTCCCACTCCATGGTGCCGGTCGGGGTGTAGCCGACCTGCTTGCCGTTGGCGTCGTAGAAGTACTGGTACGCGTCCATCGTGGCCTTGCCGGGCGAGCGGAAGCCGTCCACGACGAGCTGGGCCGGACCGGCGTTCCACACGTTGGCGCTGAAGGCCAGGTAGTCCTTGCCGGGGATGTCCTCGGCGCCGTCGCTGATGACGATGCCGTAGGCCGGCAGCGAGCGCAGGTCGGGCTTGGGGACGTCCGCCGGGACGGAGGCCTTGCCGGTGGGCCGCTGGGACATCGGCTTGAGGGCGGGCGCCTTGCGCGATCCGTCGGTCTGCCCGGCGGTGTCGCCCGTCTGCAGCCGCATGTCCGCGCGCGCGGCCTGCTGCTGCTTCTTCAGCGCCCAGGGCAGGGCCGGCGGCGCGGCCTTCAGCGGGCCGTGGCCCACGTTGTACGAGACGCCCGCGCCGCTGGTCTCCGGCGCGCCGGCCTGGGCCGGCGTCGGGGCGTGACCCGCCCCGTGCCCGGCGTGCGCGGACGGGGCCGGGGCCTGGGCCTGGGCCTGGTGACCGGCGCCGTGCCCGGCGTGCTCGCCTGCGGCGGCCGAGCGGGCGGCCGCGCCGCCGCGGCCCTCCTCCCAACTGCGCTCCTCGACGGTGACCTTCACCGTCGCGGGCTTGTCGGCGATGCCGAAGAGGTCGCGGTACTTCTTGGCGACCCCGACCTTGGCCGTGTACGTACCGGCGGCGAGCTTCACCGGCTGGGTGTAGGAACCGGCGTAGGTGTTGGACGCCCACCCCTTCTCGACACCCCACACGGAACCGAGGGTGAAGGGGTTGGTGGGGCAGCTCTCCGGATACTTCGAGGTGGCGGGCGCGTCGGGCCGGACCCGTCCACTGGCGTTGTTCGGACAGAAGCTCTCCGTCCGGGTGACGACCTTCTTGCCCGCCTTGTCGGTGAGGGTGATCTCCGCGAAGCCGGGCAGCCCGGAGAAGTCCTTCACGGTGCCCAGGGGCAGCGTCTTGGACGTCGCCTTGCCGCCGTTGAACACGGTCTGGGTGATGGTCACCGGGTCCTTGTAGGACTTCCGGGTCACCTTGAACTCCAGCGGAGTCCCCTCCGCGGTCAGGTAGGTGCCCAGGTCCAGAAAGACGCCCGGCTCCTCCTTCCACGAGGTGAGCGTGACCGATTCGGTCGCGGCGATCAGACTCAGCTTGGGCCCCGTCGCGGCCTTCGCCTGATCCGGCGTGGCGGCCATGAAGCCGGCCGTCACCGCCATGGCGGCGACGGCCGTGGTACCGGCGAGCAGCGGACGCCGCAGCCGGGTGGTGCGCTTGGTGGTCATCGTTCCCTCGTCCTCCGGATGCTGTGAGAAGGAAGCGGACAGCGGGCCACCCGGCCGAGCGGGACAGGGACAGATTCACGGTCCGTACGGTCCGGCCGGCGCGGTGAGAGGCACTCGCTGCGCCCGTGGGGAGAGAGGAGGCGGAGGGATGCCGGGTTGTCCGGGGGGTCGAAATGGTCGGGATGTTGGCCGAATAGTGCCGCCCGACACGGCCGCGTAGGCGAGCCGCGCCCGCGCTCGCCTACGAGGCGGTGCGCCGCGTCAGGGGCGGGCGGCCAGGGCTTCGACCTCGAAGAGCACGTCGGGCGTGGCCAGGCTCGCGACGCCGATGAGGGTCTGCGTGGGCGGGTTCTTGCCCCAGACCTCCTGTACGGCCCCGGCGATCGGGCCGAGCTTGCCGACGTCGTGGTTCACGACGTACGTCCGGAGCTGGACGACATGGCTGAGGTCGAGGCCATGGGCGGCGAGGGCGACGCCGATGTTGTGGAACGTCCGCTTCACCTGCTCGGCGAAGTCCGTCGAGACGACCGCGCCGTCGGGGCCGGATCCGTACTGGCCCGCGACAAGCACCAGTTCCGTACCGGCGGGGACGGCGGCGGTGTGGCTGTAGCCGAACGGGACCGGGTCGTGCAGGCCGTCGGGGTTGACGAAGGCGTGTGCCATGCGGGTGTCACCTCGTTTGTGTGAGGGGTCGGTTGGGCTGTGTGGCGTGGTGCGTTGGGTTGCGTTGGGGTTGCTCAGCGGGGAGAGCCTCGCAAGCAATCACGACACCGTCTGTCGTGTATCCGGTAGCGTTTTCGCCGTGCGCGCCGATCGGTTGGTCTCGCTGGTGCTGTTGCTGCGGCAGCACGGCCGGTTGTCCGCGGCCACCCTGGCCCGCGAGCTGGAGGTGTCCACCCGGACCGTGCTGCGCGACATCGACGCGCTGTCCGCCGCCGGTGTCCCGGTCTACGCCGAACGCGGTCGGCACGGCGGTTTCGAGCTGCTGCCCGGCTTCCGTACCGAGCTCACCGGCCTGAACCACGACGAGGCGCTCGCCCTGCTCGTCGCCGGATCGCGGCGCGGCGCCCAGGTGTTCGGCCTCGGATCGGCGCTCGCCTCGGCCATGCTGAAGGTGGTCGACGCGCTGCCCGCCGGCTATCGGGCCACCGCCGCGGGCGCGGCTCAGCGGCTGCTCATCGACCCGGAGACCGACCTCCTCTCGCGCCGGCTGGTCGCCGAGGAGGTCCCCGACAGCATCGCGGCCGAGGTGCGGAGCGCGGTGTTCGCCGGACACAAGCTGCGCATCCACTACGCGGCCGTGGACCAGACACCGAAGTGGCGCACGGTGGACCCGATCGGCCTGGTCACCGTCCGCGACCAGGGCTACTTGCTCGCCACGCGCTCCGGCGCGGACCGCACCTACCGGCTGTCCCGCATCCTGGCCGCCGAGGAACTCACCGAACCGGCCCAGCGACCGGACCGGGTCGACCTGGACCGGGCCTGGCAGGAACGCAGCAGGCAGTTCAGGACCGGCGGCGACCAAGTCACCGTGCTGGTACGGATACACCCGTCCCGGCGGGACGACCTGGTGGGCACCGCCCTTGCCGTCCTCACCGACGAAGCAGACGCGGCAAGCGAGTGGCTACGACTCGAGGTCACCTTCCAGGACCCGCGTCACGCCGAATGGGCGGTGTGGCAACTCGGCACGTACGCGGAGGCCTTGGGGCCGCAGTGGTTGCGCGACTCCCTGCGCGAGCGCGCCACCGTCATCGCCGGCCGATACGGCGTTTCCCCCGAAGACGGTGGGCACTGACGCGCGCCTCGCATGTCCGGATCTGCAGGGGATTCGTCATGGCGGCCCGGCAGCCCCGCGACTGACGATGGAGGCCGTACGGGGACTCGCCCGGAGACCCCTGAAGTGTTGGGAGACAGCCATGCGTGCCAAGGCAGGGACCCTCACCGCGGTTGTGGCCGCCATGACTTCGGTCGCCTTGCCGGCAGCCTGCTCGGCCGGCGACGACGCCGAAGCCAAGGCCAACGCCACGTCCCAGGCCACGAGTGCCCAGGAGAGCAGGAAGACGTCCGCGTTCCTCTCCTTCCCCTCGCCCAGCCTCCCCTGGGAGGAGCTTCCGGAGTCGGGCGGCGTGAAATACGCGAACGTACGCGGCGACCTCGCGGGGAGCGGCAGCTACGAGGCGTTCGTGCGCTTCCCCGCCGGGAAGGACAACCCGATGCACATCCACACCCAGGACCTCCCGACCGTCGTCCTGAAGGGCACCTTCTACGCGGACATCGACGGGAAGCGCGTCCAGTACCCGGCCGGCTCCTACTACAAGCTCCCCGCGGACAAGCCGCACCTGAGCGGATGCGAGAAGGGAGAGGACTGCCTCCTCTTCCAGTACCAGGACGACCACTTCGACCTGGTGCCCACCAAGACCGGGCAGTAGCCCGGGCGAGCCGCGTCGGGTGTCCGGTCGGGAGGCGACCACCTGCGGGCGCGCGGCACCCCGGACATACTGGACGTGTGCAATCGCCGTCACTGCTCGCCCAAGGACTGCGGGAACGAGCCGGTGAGGCCCTGTTGCAGCGGGTCGCGGGCCCGGCGGCGCACCAGAAGCGCGCCCGTATCCACGGCACGCCGGGGCCTCGATGGTTCGGCCCCGACCGGCCTGTGCGCCGGGTGCACTCCGACGCGTCCATGTACGTCGGGGGGCTCGCGGCCCTGTTGCTCCAGTCGCTCCACCCGGTCGCCATGGCCGCGGTCTCCGCGCACTCCGGCTTCCAGGGAGACCCCTGGGGGCGGCTGCAGCGCACCAGCACCTTCCTGGCCGTGACGACGTTCGGCACCAGCGACGACGCCGAGGCCGCGGTGCGCAGGGTGCGGGAGGTGCACGCGCGGGTCGTCGGGCGGACGTCCGCGGGAGTGCCGTACCGCGCGTCCGATCCGCACCTCCTCACGTGGGTGCACATCGCCGAGGCGTCCTGCTTCCTGCGGGCCCACCAGCGCTACGGCCGCCGCCCGCTCGGTACGGCCGAACAGGACGGCTACGTCGCCGACATGGCGCTCGTCGCGCGCCGGCTCGGCGTGACCGACCCGCCCGCGACGATGGCCGAACTGACCGCCCGCCTCGCCGCCTACCGGCCCGAGCTGCGCGGCACCCCGGAGTCCCGCGCGACGGCGCGCTTCCTGCTGGCGCACCCGCCGATCCCCCGCCCCGCACGGCTCCCGTACGCCTTCCTGGCGGCCGCGGCCGTCGCGCTCCTGCCCCGGTGGGTCAGGGCCGCGCTCGACCCGCCGCTCTCCGTCCGCCTCATGCTGCCCGTCGCCCCGCTCGCCGGGCGCGCGATCATCGCCCTGGTCCGGTGGGCGATCCCGCCCCCGCCCCTGCCACCGGCCGCCGGAGCGCCGTCCGCCGCGGGGGTGACCTAGGGCCTGTCGTTTGGATCAGGCCGGATCAGGGAGCGGGGTCTGGTGCCGTGTCTCGCAAGGCGGAGGAGGGAGTCAACGCGGAGCGTTGGCGACCGACGACAACGCGGCTGGGGGTACCCCCTGCTCGAAGAGCTTGGGGGAGCGGTGCCAGGGCCCGCGAGCCCGGCATGATCCAAACGAAAGGCCCTAGAGTGCGGGTGTGCCGTCGTACAGCATTGGGCAGGCCGCGCAGCTGCTCGGAGTGAGTTCGGAGACCGTTCGCCGGTGGGCGGACGGCGGCAGGCTCGGCATGGAGCGCGACGGGGCCGGCAAGCGCACGATCGACGGGGTCGCGCTGGCCCGGTTCGCGGGCGAGCGCGGCGCCGGGCTGCACGCCGTCCCGGAGGACGACGTCCCGACCTCCGTACGGAACTCGTTCGTCGGGATCGTGACCGCCGTACGCGTCGACGACGTGGCCGCGCAGGTCGAGGTGCAGTCCGGGCCGCACCGGCTCGTGTCCCTCGTGACGCGCGAGGCCGTCGAGGAGCTGGCCCTGGAGGTCGGCGTCACGGTCACCGCGCGGGTGAAGTCGACCAGCGTGCACATCGACCTTCCCTGACCCTCACCCTCGTCCCGGCAGCCTTCAGCGGCAGAGCAGGGCCGCCCGCAGGTCGAGCTTGTGGTCGAGGCGGGACAGGTCGCGGCCCGTGAGGGCCTCGATGCGCTCGACGCGGTAGTGGACCGTGTTCACGTGAAGGTGCAGGGCCTCGGCCGTCCTCGCCCAGGAGCAGTTGTGCGCCAGGAAGACCTCCAGGGTCTCCAGGAGCGTCGCGTTCGAACCCTTGCCGGCGTCCAGCAGGGGGCCGAGGACGGTGTCCAGGTACGCCGCCCGTACGTCGACGGGGACGCCCGCGAGCAGCGTCCCGAGGTCGGCGAGGTCCGCAGGGCGCGCCACCCGCGCCGCCGCCGCGCCAGCGGAAGCCTCCGATGTCGCCGACCGGGCGGCCGCGAGGGCGTAGCGGGCCTGGGCGAGGGCGCCGGGGAGGTCGGCGGGGCCCGGGACGGGGTCGCTGACCCCGGCGTGCAGGGCGGCCCCGGGGCGGCAGGCGTGGAGCAGCGGCCACACCTCGCCGAGCCGTGCGGGCACCGCCCCGCCCGGGTCCGGCTCGTGCGCGAGGACCGCGACGGCCTCGCCCTCCACCCGCCCGGCGACGGCGAACGCGACCGTACGCTGGTGCTTCAGGCCCTCCGCGAGGGCCGCGGCGGCGTCGCCCCGCTCGTCCGGGTTGTCCGAGGCCGCGACCACCACGGTGTACGCGGCGGCGCCGGCGAGGCCGCACGAACGGAGCGCCTCCTCAAGGGCGTTCACCTCCCCGTACGCCGAGCCCACCCGGGTCACCAGCTCCTCGTGGGCCTGCCTGCCGGGCGCCGCCCGCAGGTCCTGGCGCCGGCGGTGACGGCCGACCAGGTCACCGATCTCGTGCAGGATCCGGGGCGGCACCTGGCCGTCCTCGGGCAGGTGCAGGTACCAGGTGTCGAAGACGCTGTCGTCGGCCTCGATCCGTACGGTCGTACCGAGCCGGCCGCGCAACGCCTCCGCCGCGCGCCGGGCGGGGAGTTCGGGCGCGGTCGCGGTCCGGGCGACCGTACGCCCGCTGCCGGTGAGGAGGTGGCAGTCGGGCGTGCCGAGGTGGGCGAAGGAGAGGTCGAGGAGTTCGGCCGCCGACGCGCCGCGTTCCAGGGCGCGTTCGAGGTCGACGCGCACGTTCTCGGGGAGCGCGTAGTGGTCCGTGGGGCGGCGGCTGAGCTCGCCCCACTGGCGGAGGTAGACGGCCTCGGTGATGGCCCGGAAGCTGGTGTGCGCGGGCACCGCGAGCAGGGCGACGCGGTGCTTCCGGCAGGCGTCCGCCAGCTCGGCCGGCACCTCGCCGTGCGTCTCCTCCCCCGCGAGCAGGGCCACCGCACCCGCCTCGCGCAGGGCGGACACGAACCGGTCGGTCTTGACCGGATCGCCGTCGCGGGCCCACCACACGAGGCCGCTGAGGACGATCTCGCCCGGCTGCAGGAACCGGGCCGGGTCCTCCAGGTCGGTCGCCGTGACGCCGCCGATCTCCTGGTCGAGCAGGGCCTCTTCGCCCCAGACGAGGGAGAGGTCGAGACGGTCGAGACGGAGAAGGTGATCGACCTGCATACGGGACTCCTTGTCGTACTCGCGGACGAGGCCCGCACCTCACATTCACCAAGCGAATGAGGGTTCCGTCATCGTAGGTGCGAAGTCAGGGTGACGAAACACCTCTCGAATGTGCCGAGGGGCCAGGCTCCTCCCGTCCGAGGGGTGAGACGTCACCCCTCCCTCCCCGTACCTTTCTCCAAGCCCACTCTCATCCGCGATGGAGAGTCACACGACTTTGTTGCAGATGAGAGCCAGATCGCCCTACGGTGTCGCACATGCAGTCCTACACCATCGGGCAGGCCGCACGGCTTCTGGGCGTCAGCCCCGACACCGCGCGGCGCTGGGCGGATGCGGGCAGGGTCGCGACGCATCGCGACGAGAGCGGGCGGCGCGTCATCGACGGCAGGTCGCTCGCCTCGTTCTCGACGGAGATCGCCCAGGGCGGGGGCGAGGACGACGCGTCCTACACCTCCGCCCGCAACGCCTTCCCCGGCATCGTCACGGCGATCAAGCTCGGCGACATCGCGGCCCAGGTCACCCTCCAGGCCGGCCCGCACCGGCTGGTATCCCTCCTCACCCGCGAGGCCGTGGAGGAACTCGGACTGGAAGTCGGCATGCAGGCCACCGCCCGCGTGAAGTCGACCAGCGTGCACATCGACCGCACCTGAACGCACCCACCCGGCCGCCGGCGCGACCGGCCCCCGCCGCACCTTCCGTTCGTCCCCAAGGAGTTACGACCCTCATGTCCTTCACCCTCACCAGACGACGTGCCGCCGCTGCCGCCCTCACCGCGGCCCTGCTCGTCCCGCTCGCCGCGTGCGGCAACGACGACACCAAGAAGGACACCGGCGGCTCCACCGCCTCCGGCTCCGCGAGTGCCGCCCCCAAGGCCAACCTGACCGTGCTCGCCGCGGCTTCGCTGACCAACGTCTTCAAGACGGCCGGCGCCGCGTACGAGCAGGCCAACCCCGGCACCAAGGTGACGTTCTCCTTCGCCGGCTCGCAGGAGCTCGTCGCCCAGGTCTCGCAGGGCTCGCCCGCCGACGTCCTGGTCACCGCCGACACCAAGAGCATGGACAAGGTCAAGGCCGACACCGGCACCCCGGCGATCATCGCCAAGAACCGGCTCGTCATCGCCACCGGCGAGGGCAACCCGCACAAGGTCGACGACCTGAAGGACCTCGCGGACACCAAGCTCAAGGTCGTTCTCGCCGCGCCCGAGGTCCCGGCCGGCAAGTACAGCAAGCAGGTCCTCGACGCCCAGAAGATCACGGTCAAGCCGGTCTCCCAGGAGCCCAACGTCCGCGCCGTGCTCAGCAAGGTCGAGCTGGGCGAGGCCGACGCCGGCCTCGTCTACAAGACCGACGCCGCGAGCGCCGGGGACAAGGTCGACGCCGTCGAGATCCCCGACGCGCAGAACGCCATCGCGCAGTACCCGGCCGCCACGCTCAAGGACTCCAAGAACGCCGAGGCGGCCGCCGCCTTCGTCGCGTGGCTGTCCTCGCCCGAGGGCCAGAAGATCCTCCAGGACGCCGGCTTCCAGAAGCCGTAACAGCCCGGGATCGCTCATATCGTGAGGGGCTGTCCGCGTCCGGGGGGACGGACAGCCCCTCCTCATGTCTTCTCACTGCGGGGTCATCGATGAAACGAGCAGGCGCGCGTACGCCAGGCGCACGTCCCCCCCTGACGCTGGCGCTGCCCGCGTTGCTTGCCGTGGCCTTCCTGACGCTCCCGCTGCTCGGGATCCTCGTACGGACCGAGTGGGGCGAGCTCGCCGACCACCTGTCCTCGCCGGGCACCGTCGAGGCGCTCAAGCTGTCGCTCGTCGTCTCCTTCTGGGCGCTCGGGCTCTCGCTGCTGCTCGGCGTGCCGCTCGCCTGGCTGCTCGCCCGGGTCCCCTTCCCCGGCAAGGCGCTCGTCCGCTCGCTCGTCCTGCTGCCGATGGTCCTGCCGCCCACGGTCGGCGGTGTGGCCCTGCTCCTCGCCTTCGGCCGGCGCGGGCTGCTCGGGCCGTGGCTGGAGAACACCTTCGGCATCACGCTGCCCTTCCACACTTCAGGCGCCGTCCTCGCGGCCACCTTCGTCGCGATGCCCTTCCTCGTCATCAGCCTGGAGGGCGCCCTCGGCGGGCTGCGGCCCCGTTACGAGGAGACGGCGGCCTCCCTCGGCGCCTCGCCGGTACGCGTCTTCTTCACCGTCACCCTGCCCATGGTGGCCCCCGGGGTCATCGCGGGCGCGGCCCTCACCTGGGCGCGGGCGCTCGGCGAGTTCGGCGCCACCATCACCTTCGCCGGCAACCTGCCCGGCACCACCCAGACCCTGCCCCTCCAGGTCTACCTGCTGCTCCAGGACGAACCGGAAGCGGCCACCTCCGTCTCCCTGCTGCTCCTCGCCATCGCCATGGGCGTGCTCATCGCCCTGCGCGGGCGGTGGACCGGCACCCCGACCGACCGGGAGCGGCGTCCCGCTCCCCCGGTGGACGCGGACGCGGAAGCCGAAGCGGAGGCGGGACGTGTCCCAGCAGCCAAGGCGGAGCCTGTCGCGGCGCAGTCCTCTGAACGCTGGACCCTGCACGCCGAACTCACCGGCTTCACGCACCTCACCCTGGACGCCGAAGCGGGCACCACCATCGCCGTCGTCGGCCCGAACGGCGCCGGGAAGACCACCCTGCTCCGCGCCCTCCTCGGCCTCACGCCCCGCGCGCACGCGGACCTCACCCTCGGCGACACCGACGTCACCGCCCTGCCGCCGCACCGCCGCCACGTCGCCTGGGTCCCCCAGGACGGCGCGCTCTTCCCGCATCTGACGGCCCTCGCCAACATCGCCTTCGGCCTGCGCGCCCAGGGCGTCTCCCGGGGCGAGGCCCGGCGCGAGGCGCAGGCGTGGCTCGACCGGCTCGGGGTCGGCCATCTCTCGCACCGCCGCCCCGGCCAGCTGTCCGGCGGCCAGGCCCAGCGCGTCGCCCTGGCCCGTGCCCTCGCGGCCCGGCCCCGGCTCCTGGTCCTGGACGAACCGCTCGCCGCGCTCGACCAGACCACCCGCGCCCACGTACGGCACACCCTGCGCACCCACCTCGCGGGCTTCGGGGGCGTCTGCCTGATCGTCACCCACGACCCCGTCGAGGCCGTCTCGCTCGCCGACCGCGTGCTCGTGCTCGACGACGGACGCGCCCTCCAGGACGACTCCCCGGCCGAGGTCACCCGCCACCCGCGCTCGCCCTGGGTGGCCCGCATGCTCGGCCGCAACGCCTGGCCGGGCACCGCGACCCCGGAGGGCCTCGCCCTCGACGGCGGCGGTGTCCTGGTGGCGACCGATCCGCCGCCGCCGGGCACGCCCGCGCTCGCGATCGTCGCGCCCGAGGCGGTCTCCGTCCACCGTGAGAAGCCCGCCGGAAGCCCCCGTAACGTCTGGCCCGGCACCGTACGCGAGATCACGACCAGCGGCAGCCGGCTGCGCGTGCTCATCACCTCACACGAGACTCCCGACCTCGTCGCCGAGATCACCCCGCAGTCGGCCGCCGAACTCGGCATCGCCGACGGCGTGTCCGTCTGGACCAGCGTCAAGGCGACGGAGCCGACGCTCGTTCCGCTCTGATCCCCGACCGGAGGTCAGGCTGCGGCGAGGGAGATCTCCGTCGACTTGATCAGGGCGACGACGGAGGTGCCGGCGTTCAGGCCGAGGTCCTCGACGGCGTCCTTGGTGATGGCGGCGGTCAGCTCGCCGCCCTGGACGGAGACCTTCACCGAGCCCATGGCGCCGCCCGTCGCCACCTCGGTGACGGAGCCGGCGAGCTGGTTGCGGATGGAGATGCCCGTGACGGGGCCGGTCGCGAGGGCGACCTCGGTGGACTTCACCAGGGCCTTGACCGAGGAGCCCTCGGCCAGGCCGAGGTCCTTGGCGGCGTCGGCGGTGATGGCGGCGGTGATCTCCTGGCCGCCGTCCAGGCGTACCTTCACGGACGCCATGGCCTCACCCAGGGTGACCGCGGTGACGGTGCCGGGGAGCTGGTTACGAATGGACAGGGTCATGGAGCACACGCCTCACATAGCCGGGATCCAGCAGTCGTCACTTCTGCGACCTGCACTGAGACCGACGCTACCCGCGAGAAGATCACTCGCCGCGAACCACATCGCATCCACCAGCCGAACGGACGCGATGACCTCGCGTTTCCAGGAATGTCCCGCTTGATCTTGATGACACGGGAGCTCAGGTGGGTCCCGGGCGGGTCGCGGTCGCGGACCGGTGGTGGCGGCGGCGCTCTCTCAGGGCGTCCGTGGGGCGCCGGTGGACGATACGGAAGCGGTGGCTCTCGCGGGCGAGTTCGCGGCCCTCGGCGTCCACGAACCGGCCCGTCACGTCGTACGTCCCGCAGCCCCGGCCGACGGGCAGCCGCTCGGCCGGCAGCTGGACCTCGTACGGCCCTCCGGCCCGGAACCCGCCGAGGACGTTACGGGCGGTGGCGATCGTCCTCCCCTCGTACGACCGCTTCTCCACGAATGTCAGCCCGTCGACCCCCTCGCCGGTACGGAAGGTCAGCGCGACGCCGACGACCGTCCCCTCCGGCAGCTCGACGACGTCCTGCTCCGGCAGGCTCAGGTCCACGGTGACCCGGCCGAACTCGTCCGACACCAAGGCCACATCCGTCAATTGGAAGACCGCCATCTCGGACTCACGACCTCTCGCCACGGACGCCCGTCGCGTTCACTCCAGTGGAATCCACGGTACGCCCTGAGCGCGGTCACGCCGCGTGTACAGGGGGCCACGCGACGTGCCGCGCATGGCGGTCGCGCGGCCGGGCAGAGGCTCAGCGAGCCTGCTGCCATCAGCCGGAAGGAGCGTCCGATGGAGTCCGCCCGGACGGTCGAAGGGCTGCTGCGCGAGCACGGACGGACCTACGCCGACGAAGCCGGGATCACTCTCCGTGACACGCCGGCCCCGCTCTACCAGCTCCTCGTCCTCACGGTCCTGTGCTCGATCCGGATCAAGGCCGCGACGGCCACCGCGGCCGCCAGGGAACTGTTCGCGGCGGGTCTGCGGACGCCGCAGGCGATGGCGGACACCACCTGGCAGGAGCGCGTCGACGCCCTCGGGCGGGCCCACTACGTGCGGTACGACGAGAGCACGTCGACCGCGCTCGGTGAGGGCGCGCGGCTGGTGCTCGACCGCTTCCACGGTGACCTGCGAAAGCTCCACGAGGAGGCCGCAGGCGACACCGAGCGGCTGCGCGGGCTGCTGCGGGAGGTGCCCCGGATCGGGCCGGTGGGCGCGGACATCTTCTGCCGCGAGGCCCAGGCCGTGTGGCCGGAGTTGCGCCCGTACTTCGACGCACGCTCCCGCGCGACCGCCGCCGAACTCGGGCTCCCGCACACCCCGGCGGGCCTCGCGCGGCACGTACCCCCGGAGGATCTGGCCCGCCTCGCGGCCGCCCTCGTACGCGTCAGCCTGTCGTCGAAGACGTCCAGGTCGTCCCCGAGTTCCCCGTCGTCCCGTAGGACATCCTCAGACCGCTGACCCGGACGGCTCGGTCTCCTGCGCCGCCGTCAGCTTGCGGTGGCGGTCGAGTTCGAACATGGCGAGGACCGGGGCGGACATGCTCAGCGCCAGGACGAAGGCGCGGGAGACGGCGCCGCCGTCCCAGACCCGGGCGACGTTCGCCACCAACGCGCAGAGCAGCAGCACCGCAGGCAACACCCTGCGCCACAACGGCAGTTCAGTGATCCGCCACACGCGGACACACTGGACCGTGTTGAAGACGAGAAGGGCCAGCGCGACGAGCGCGAGGACCGGCAGCATGACGGGCACGACGGGACTCCTGAGCAGGCGGAACGGTGAGCCGCGGACCTCTCGGCTCACCAGCGCATGATCGTACCGGCGCCGTCTCCTCAGCCGTGCCCCGCGGCTACGTGGTCGCCCTGCGGTGCCGGTAGTTGACGGCGGACGCCTTGGCCACCGCCACGGGGTTCAGGAACCGCAGCGGGCCGATCAGGCGGGACGCGAACCGGTGCATGTGCCGGGCCATGGACGCGTCGCGCGCAGCCGCCGAGAACATCAGCCGTTCCACGGGGTTGAACGGCCTGGACCTGGCGAAGTCGACGGCCAGGTTCTGGTGCGGGGACAGCGTGCGCCGGTGCTTGCGGGCGTACAGCGCGAGGGACTTGTCGAGGTCGCCCTGACCCGCCAGGGCCGGGCCGACCGCTTCCGTCAGCCATTGCGCGGTCTCCAGGGCCCACGCGCAGCCCACTCCCCACAGCGGATCGCCGGTCAGCGCGGCGTCGCCGATGAGCGCGAGGCCCGGCGCCGTCGGCTTGCGGCTGTGCAGGGGGTAGTCGACCAGGCCGATGATCTTCGAGACGCGCTCGGCGGAGTCGATGGGCGGCGCCTCGGGCAGGCCGCGGATCATGGCGTTGAAGCTGCCCTCCAGGTCCTCCCGGAAGGCCGGCAGCCGCTTCTTGTCCGGGACCACGGCGAGGACCGTGATCCCGTCGTCGTTCGGGAACGCGTACGCCATGTCGGGCTCCAGGAACCAGACGTGCCCGATCCCGTCGCGCAGGGGAAGGTCCCGGTAGTGCGCGAGGTAGGCGAACCGGGCGTTCTCGTACTGCCGTGTGGCCACCCCGGCGTACTTCGCCACGGCCGAGTCCTTGCCGTCGGCGCCGACCACCAGGCGGGCCCGTATCTCCCGCTCGCCCTGCGGTGTCGAGGCCCGCACCCCCACCGTCCGCCCGGCTTCCGTGACCAGGCCGGCCACTCGATGGCCGAGGAGCAGATCGACGCCGGGAGTCTGCGCCGCCTGGGACCTGATCAACGGATCGAGGACGCTGCGCCGGATGTTGTACGCGTACGGCAGCTCTGGGCCCCCGGGTGCGGGCCTCGGCTCGATCCAGCCCCAACGGGTGTACCAGCGGGCGTCGTTGTGGAGGGCACCCGCCTTCTCCAGGGCGGGGACGAGGCCGATCTCCTCGAGGACCGGGTAGGCGTTGGCCGAGATGGAGTGGGTGCACAGCACCTTGTACGCCTCGGGGTCCGAGCGGCGTTCCAGCAGGGCGACGCGGGCGCCTCGTCGGGCGAGCAGGACCGCCGCCGCGCTGCCGGCGAGGCCGGCTCCGCCGATGACGACGTCGTAGTCGTCCCCCGCGCTCTCAGGCTTGGTCATTGCGCTGATCTCCCCCTCGGGGTGTGATGAGCCGTTCACAGGAGTGGTCGTCCAGTACAACTGCGGTCAGGCGCAAGCGAATGGTAGTGCGAGATAGTGTGCCGCTGACGGTGCGTACACGGGGGCGAGGCGGGAGATGACACTGCGGGACGGGGATCCGCGGGCGATCGGTGGGTATGTCCTGATCGCCAGGCTCGGATCCGGCGGGATGGGGACGGTGTACTCGGGGCGAGCCGCTTCGGGCCGGCTCGTCGCGGTGAAGCTGGTGCACCAGCAGTTCGCCGACGACCCCGAGTTCCGTACCCGGTTCCGGCAGGAGGTGGCGGCCGCCCGGCGGGTGAGCGGGGCCTTCACCGCCGCCGTGGTGGACGCCGACCCGGACGCGGAGCGGCCCTGGATGGCCACCCAGCTCGTGCAGGGGCGGACGCTGGGCGCGCGCGTGAAGGCGGACGGGCCGCTGCGCGGGGAGGAGTTGCGGGGGCTCGCCCTCGGTCTGGTGGAGGCGCTGCGCGAGCTGCACACCACCGGGGTCATCCACCGCGACCTGAAGCCGGACAACGTGCTTCTCACGGACGACGGGCCGCGGGTCATCGACTTCGGGATCTCGCGGGCGGCCGGGCAGAAGACGCTGACCTCGACCGGCCAGATCCTGGGCACGCCGCCGTACATGTCGCCCGAGCAACTGTCGGCCCCGGCACGGGTGCAGGCGTCCTCGGACGTGTTCTCGCTGGGCTCCGTGGTGGTCTTCGCGGCGACCGGCCGGGGGCCCTTCGACGCGGACTCGCACTACATGACCGCCTACCGCGTGGTGTCGGAACCGCCGGAGATCGGCGCGCTGACCGATCCGCTCCAGGCCGTGCTCGCAGCCTGCCTGGCCAAGGAGGCGGCCGACCGACCGGGACCGGACGAGCTGCTGGCCGCGCTTGCGGCGATCCCGGCGGCCGGCTGGGAGTCTCCCGTACGCGAGGGGGAGGCCGAGGAGACGGGATCATCCTCGGACGGGCCACCGACCGAGGACGCCGGGGGTCCGCCGACCGGAGACGCCGGCGGACCGCCGACCGGGCCGGTCAGAGACATCGCCTCCGGCGCGAGCGCGGCGGCCGTGCGGCGGCGGCGGTTCCGCCGGCGCTCCCTCCTCGCCCTCGCGCTCGTGGCCTCGCTGCTGGCCGGCGGCGGGGTCTACGTACGGTACTTCCAGCCGGACGGCGGTCCGCGGGACGACGCCAAGCCCCCGTCCCAGGGCGCCACGCGGCCGCCCGCGCAACCCGCCGCCAACGGGACGCTCCCCGCTTACGTGGCCACCGACGGCGGCAGCCCGGCCGGCAACCGGGCGTACGCGGACTCGCCCGCCCGGCGCCCCGCCGGCTGGCGGGCCTGGAACGGCGGGAACGACATGGGGGCCTGCGTGTACGCGGACTCCTCGCTGGTGTGCACGGCCCCCGGCCCCGAGGCCGGTTCGGACGACACCCTCAGCCGGTTCGACGCGGCGACCGGCGAGCCGCTGTGGGGGCAGCTCCTGGAGGACGTCGTCGACGGGCAGAGCCCGCTGGTGGCCCCCGGAGCCGTCGCCGGAAGCCACACGGTGATCGTGCTCGGCAGGGACGGGTTCACCGCCCACGACCTCTCCGACGGCGCTCCCCGCTGGCAGTTCCCCACCAAGAAGCGGCTGGGGCGGCCGGTCCTGGACGCGGACGGCAGCCGGGTGTTCGCGGTCGACGCGTCGGGCACGGTCACCGCTCTGGAGACCCGGTACGGCAAGGTCCTGTGGCAGCGGACGGTGTACGGCTCCGAGGACGGCCACCCGGTGCTGCGGGTGGCGGCGGACCGGGTGTACGTACAGGGGCGGTCGCAGAGCACCGGCACCTTGGCCCACAGCTCCGTGACCGCCCTCGACGCGTCGACCGGGAAGGAGCTGCCGTTCGGGACTCCCGAGGACGGCACCCGGTTCGCGCTGCCCGGGACGTGCGCGGCGCGTGGACTGACGCTGGCCCAGGACGAGGGCCCTGGCCCGGCCGAGGGCGAGTCCGATACCGGGTCCGCGGACGGGGCGACCGTCTTCCTGTGTGCCAAGGAGGACGGGACGGGTGTGCTGCGCGGGGATCCCGCCTGGCGGCGGACCACGGACCTCCGGTACGCCGGTACGACCCTGTCCGGACCGGCCTCGGCCGGGGCCAAGGTGTACCTCGTGGCGGCCTCGCCGAAGGGCGAACCGGCCTTTGTCGAGCTCGACCAGAAGTCCGGCGAGGCCGTGTGGCGGGTGCCGCTGGCGGAGGAGTGCCCCGGCCTGAAGCGCACGGAGGCGGCGAACGCCGTGGTGGTGACCGAGGGACTCGCGTACGTACGCTGCAAGACCTCGGGCGTGGTGATCGACCTGGTCTCCCGTAAGAAGACCGGCCGGTTCACCGTCCCGCGCGGTGGCGTCCCCACCGGCCCGGACGGCCCGGCCGGCTTCCTGGTCGTGGGCGGAGTGGTCTTCACCCCGACCACGAAGGGCTGGTCCGCCGTCGAACCCACCCGGGCCTAGGGGGTGTCCGGAAAGTATGGTCGTCCGCCCGAAGGGCGGGGCTCGCGGCGTCCGGTGCGTGCGATCGCAAGGCGCCGGGATGCCCTCGTAGCGAGCTACGTGGGCATGTCGGCAACGCAGCGTGGGGGTTCCCCCTGCTCGAAGAGCTTGGGGGAGTGCGTGCCGGGCGTCGCGAGCCAGACCAGACTTTCCGGACACGACCTAGACCCGGGTGGGGCCCAAGAGGGTCAGGCGACGGGCTGCTGCTGCGTGACGCAGTGGATGCCGCCGCCGCCCGTGCCGAGGCGGTCGATGTTCAGCTGCTCGATGACACGGTCCGGGTAGAGCCGGGCCAGGGTCGCGCGGGCGGCCTGGTCGGCCTTGGTGTCGCCGAAGTGGGCGCTGATGACGGCGCCGTTGCAGAGGTAGAAGTTGGCGTAGGAGGCCAGGAAGTCCCGGTTGGTGGAGCGGATCTTGTTGTAGTCCGGGCCCTGGAGCTTCATCGTGTCCATGGGGACGCCGCTCGCGGTCGTCGAGGCGGAGAGGATGCTGAACTGCTGGCGGGCGTCGCGGGCGTAGGCGTCGTTGTCCGAGGCCAGGGGCATCTGGACGAGGGCCTCGCCGGGGGCGAGGAAGCGGGACGTGGCGTCGACGTGGTCGTCGGTGATGTCCTGGCCGCGGACGCCGTCGAACCAGATCATCTTGGAGGCGCCGTACGCGTCGAACAGCGCCGTCTCGATCTGGCGCTCCGTCATCCCGGGGTTCCGGTTGCGGTTCACCAGGCTGCTGCGGGTCGCCATGAGCGTGCCCGCACCGTCCTGCTCGACGGCGCCGCCCTCGCCGACCAGGTCGGCGGAGGTGAACGGGACACCGACCCAGGCGGCGATCCGCCCGGCCACCAGGGCGTCCTTGGCGTGGGCCTGCTTGTTGCCCCACCCGTTGAAGTTGAGGCCGACGGCGTCCAGGCCGCCCTGGCCGTCCGTACGGAAGACGGGTCCGGTGTCGCGCATCCACGCGTCGTCGACGGGGATGGAGCTGAGGACGGTGACCGAGGATCCGCACTGCGAGCGGGCCTTGGCGGCGCTGCCGGAGTTGGCGCACATGACGACCGGTTCGTACTTGGCGATCGTCCGGGCGATCAGGGCGATGTCCGCCTGGACGCCGCTCAGCTTGTTGCCCCAGATGGAGGTGGAGTCGGGCCAGGCCATCCAGGTGCGGGCGTGGCGGACCTCCTCGTTGGGGACCCGGAAGGTGCCGGCGGCCGCGCGGGCCCGGCCGAGGTTCGTCGTCGTGGCGAGGGCGGCGCCGACGGCGGTCGCGCCGGCGGCGACGAGGAATCCTCGCCTGTTCAGGGATCGCGTCACTTCATCCTCCTGTGTGGGGGTGTGCCTGAGGGGACGACAGCTCCAGGTGGGCGGCCGCGATCCCGTCCGGGTTCCAGCCGGGGCGCGGTACGGAGTCCAGGAGCAGCCGGGTGTACGGGTGGTGCGGCGCGGCGAGCACCTCGCTGGTGGCGCCCGCCTCGACGACGCGGCCGCGGTGCATGACGAGGACCTCGTCGGTGACGCACCGGACCACGCCGAGGTCGTGGGTGATGAACAGGTAGCCGATCGGGGTCCGTTCGCGGATGTCGGCGAGCAGGTTGAGGATCTGGGCCTGGACGGACACGTCGAGGGCGGCGACCGCCTCG
Source organism: Streptomyces sp. NPDC026092 (assembly GCF_040638605.1). Lineage (NCBI taxonomy): Bacteria > Bacillati > Actinomycetota > Actinomycetes > Kitasatosporales > Streptomycetaceae > Streptomyces > Streptomyces sp. NPDC026092. The sequence goes on along the minus strand of NZ_JBEZYN010000014.1, from coordinate 40,430 downwards.
TCCAGGACGAGGACGGCGGGTTCGACGGCGAGGGCGCGGGCGATGGCGACGCGCTGACGCTGGCCGCCGGAGAGCTGCCGGGGCAGGGCGTCGGCCGCGCGGGTGCCGAGGCCCACCTGGTCGAGGAGTTCCCGGATGCGGGGCTCGGGGTCGCGGTCGGGGAAGTGCAGGCGCAGGGTCTCCCGCAGGACCCGTTCGACGCTGGTCCTGGGGTCGAGGGAGAGGTACGGGTCCTGGAAGACCATCTGCACCTCGCGGGCCCGGGCGAGGCGCTGTGCCCGGCCGCGTACCCGGGCGGGCCTGGCCCGGCCCCGTACCCGTACCTCTCCTGCGTCGGCCCGCTCCAGGCCCACGACGATGCGGGCGGTGGTGGTCTTGCCGGAGCCGGAGCCGCCGACGATGCCGAGGGAGCCCCCCTCGGGCAGGGTGAACGAGACGTCGTCCACGGCCCGTACGGTGCCGAAGGTGCGGCTCAGACCGGACACTCGCAGCAGGGGTTCGGTTTCGGTTTCAGGCATCGACGACCGCTCCTTCTTCGGCGAGCCGGTCGCTGTGGTGGCAGGCGGCGAGGTGTTCGGGCCGGTCGGGGGCCGGCCGGGGGTCCGGGGCGGTTTCCCGGCAGATCCCGGTGGCGAGGGGGCAGCGGTCCGCGAAGGCGCAGCCGGGCAGGGGGCTGCGCAGGTCGGGGGGCTGTCCGGGGATGGCGGAGAGTCTGCCGCCGGGGGCCGTGAGGCGGGGCGTCGAGGCGAGCAGGGCCGCGGTGTACGGGTGGCGGGGGCGCTCGAAGAGGGCTTCGGCGGGGCCCGTCTCGGCGATCCGTCCGGCGTACATGACGTAGACGCGGTCGCTGATCGCCGCCGCGAGGTCGAGGTCGTGGGTGACGAAGAGCAGCCCGGTGCGGAAGGTCGCGCGGAGCCGGGCGAGGAGGGCGATCACCTCGGCCTGGGTGGTGACGTCGAGCGCGGTGGTCGGTTCGTCGGCGAGGAGGAGGGCGGGGTCGCCCATCAACGCGGCGGCGATCACGACCCGTTGCAGCATGCCGCCCGAGACCTGCGTCGGGTACTTGTGGAGGGTGGCCGCGTCGAGGCCTACGGCGCCGAGCAGTTCGGTCGCCCGGGCGGTGGCGGTCGGCCCGTCCATGAGCCCGGTCGAGCGGACGCCCTCGGTGAGGAAGTCCCCGATGCGGCGCAGCGGGTTGAGGGTGGCGCGCGGGTCCTGGAAGATCATGGCGACGGTGCCCGCGCGCAGGGCGCGCAGCCGGTCGGCGGTCGCGGTGAGGACGTCGCGGCCCTCGACCAGGACGGTGCCTTCGGTGGTGGCGCCGGGCGGCAGGAGCCCCAGGGCGGCGCGTGAGGTGAGGGACTTGCCGGAGCCGGACTCGCCGACGAGGGCGACGGTCTCCCCGGGGCCGACGGTGAGGTCGACGCCGTCGAGGACGGGCCGGGCGGCGCCGGGCAGGCCGAGGCGCAGGCCCCGGATGTCGAGCGTGGGCACGGGCGGCTCGGACGTGGCCGAAGTCGACTGGGTCATGGGGCTCATCGGGCTCTCCTGGCTACGCGGTCGGCCCAGCGCTCTCCGACCACGTTGAACGCGACGACGGTGAGCACGACGAGGACGCACGGCAGGATCGCGGAGAGCGGATAGCCGTGCTGGATCGCGGTCTGGCCGTCGAAGACCATGCGGCCCCAGTCGGGCGTCAGCGGGGGCACGCCGAGGCCGAGGAAGGACAGGCCGGCGAGGTCCATGAGGGCGTAGCCGAAGTTGATGGTGGACTGGGCGAGGACGACGGGGGCGATGTTGGGCAGGATGTGGCGCAGGCAGATCTGGAGCGCCGAGTGCCCCTGCACCTGGTAGGCGCTGACGTACGGGCGGGCCCGTTCGGCGAGGACGAGGGTGCGGGTGAGCCGGCTGACGTACGGCAGGTAGGCCAGGCCGAGCGCCGCGACGGGGGCGAGCAGCCCCTCCCCGTACACCGAGACGACGAGGATCGCCAGGAGCATTCCGGGGAAGGCGAAGACGAGTTCGGTCGACCGGGACAGGACGGAGTCGAGCCAGCCGCCGCGCCAGGCCGCGGCGGTGCCGACGGCCACCCCGGCGAGGGTGGAGAGGGCGACGACGCCGAGCGGACCGAGCAGGGAGGTACGGGCGCCGAGGAGCAGCCGGGACAGGGTGTCGCGGCCGGCGGTGTCGGCGCCGAGCGGGTGGTCGGCGGAGGGCCCGGCGAGGGCGGCGCCGAGGTCGACCGCGTTGGGGTCGTGCGGCGCCAGCCAGGGCGCGAGGAGCGCCGCGAGGACGACGAGCCCGACCACGCCCAGGCAGACCAGGTGGAGGGGTGAACGGCCGGAGCTCGCGGTGATCTTCGCGAGTCCGGGGCGTCGGGTGAGGACGGCGGTCATGCGGTGGCCCCTCTCGTGCCGAGGGTGATCCGGGGGTCGACGAGGGGCAGCAGCAGGTCGACGATCAGGTTCACGGCCATGAAGAGGGCCACGATGATCAGGGAGACGGCCTGGACGGTCGGGAAGTCCTTGGTCGTGGTGGCCAGTTCGAGGAGTTGTCCGATGCCGCCGATGCTGAACGCCGTCTCCACGAGGACCGTGCAGACGAGGAGCGTGGAGACGATCAGGCCTCCGGTGGTGAGCACGGTCCCGAGCGAGTTGCGCAGCACATGGCGCCGGATGACCTGGCGTTCGGGGACGCCCCGGCTGCGCGCCACGGTCACGTGCTCGCTGTCGAGGGCTTCGAGCATGGCGGCGCGGGTGACACGGGCGAGCATGCCGATCAGGTAGAGCGCGAGGGCGATCGCGGGCAGGGTCAGGTGCCACACCATGTCGAGGAAGCCGTCGCCGGCGCCGCCGCTGGGGAACCAGCCGAGCCTGACCGCGAAGAGGCCCTGGAGCAGGACGGCCGCGACGAAGGACGGGGTGCCGACGGCGAGCGCGGTGGCGACGAGGACGGTGGCGTCCGTCCTGCCGCCGCGTACGGCGGCGACCTTGCCGAGCACGAGTCCGACGATGACGACGACGGCGAGCGCCATGGTGATCAGCAGCAGCGTGGTGGGCAGCCGGTCGGCGAGCAGCCGGGAGACGTCGGTGCGGTAGGTGAGGGACCGCCCGAAGTCGCCCTGGACGACGTCGCCGAGCCAGCGGAGGTAGCGCTCGGCGAAGGGGTCGTCGAGGTGGTAGCGGGCGTTGATCGCGGCGAGCGCCTCCGGCGAGGCGGAGCGCCCGGAGAGCAGGAAGCTCGCGGGGCTGCCGGGCGCCAGATACATGGCGCCGAAGACCACGAACGAGGCGACGAGGAGGGTGGCCGCCATCTCGGCGACCCGCCGTACGGCGAACCTGAGGAAGGCGGGGAGGGCTACGGATCTCACGGCGCGGCCCCCGGCTCGGTCCGGTCGGCGCCCGTGGCACCTTCGCCGGAAGCGCCCACGTCCGCGGCCCACGGGTAGTACATGTAGGCGATGGTGGTCGGGGCTCCGGTGATCCTCTTGTTGAGGAAGAGGGCGGTCGGCCACTCCGCCACCGGGATCCACGGCAGCTGCTCGGCGGCGTGCCGCTGGAGCTCGCCCTCGATGCGCAGACGCCGGTCCTGGTCGTAGGTGGAGGTGGCCTCCTCGACGATGGCGTCGTACCGCTTGTCGCTGTACCCGGCGAAGTTGAGGTACGCGCCGGTCCTGAAGTTCGTCAGGAAGTCGAGCGGGTCGGTGATCGAGTCGTAGTAGGTGAGCGGGAACATGTCGATGCCCTCGCGTGCCTCCGGGTCGGTGAAGAGCGCCGTGAAGGCGTTGGGGGCGACGGACTTGAGCTCGATCCGCAGCCCGATCTCGCTGCCGGCGGCCTGGACGGCGGTGGCGAGCAGGGAGACGTCCTGGCCGATGGAGCTGGTGGCGACGGTCAGGGTCTTGCCGGTGGCGCCGGCCTCCTTGACGAGCGCGCGGGCCTTCTCGACGTCCCGTTCGGTGGGCGGCAGTCCGGCGAAGGCGGCCTTGCGCACGTCGGGCGAGCCCGCCGCCCACGCGGCGCGCGTGGTGAGGGAGCTGGTGGCCGTACCGGCGCCGCCGAGCCCGGCCTTCACGAACCCGGAGCGGTCCAGGGCGAGGGAGAGCGCCTGACGTACGCGTACGTCGCCCAGCGCGCCGCGCATGTTCGTGATGCCGAGGTTGACCGTACTGAGGCCCTCGCCGAACCAGAGCGTGCCGACGCCGCTGGTCTTGAGCCGCCCGTAGCTCTCGGTGGGGATGAGGTAGCCGCCGTCGGCCTCGCCGCTGAGCAGCGCGTTGGTCCGGGCGGAGGGGTCGGTGAGGAAGCGGAAGACGACCTTTCCGGCCTTGGCTCGGGTGCCCTTGGGGCCGCCCCAGTAGCCGTCGAAGCGCTTCAGTTCGAGCGACTGCCCCTTCTGCCAGGCGCCGAGGGTGAACGGGCCGGTGCAGGCGAGGCCGCCGGAGGTGCCGTAGTCGGCGCCGGCCGCGGTGACTCCCGCCTTGGAGGCGACGACACCGGCGGCGGTCGCCATGTACTGCGGGAACTGCGAGTCGGGCTTCTTCAGCTTGACGGTGACCTGGAGCGGGCCGGTCGTGCGGATGGAGGCGACGTTCTGGAAGTTCTGCGCCCAGGCGGCGGCGTTCGCGGGATCCGTCTGCCGGCCGAGGCTGAAGACGACGTCGTCCGCCGTCATCGTCCGGCCGTCGTGGAACCGCACACCGCTCCGCAGGTCGTACACCCAGGTGTTCGGGTCGGGGTTGGTGGCCTGCCGCGCGAGTCCCGGTTCGAGGGTGAGCCCGGGCGTCCAACGCATCAGGCTCTCGCAGACGTTGGAGAGGATCGTGTTCTGCGGGTAGTCGAACGCCATCGTGTAGTCGAGCGTCGGCGGTTCCGCGTAGACGGCCCAGGTGAAGGAGTCGATCTCCCCCTTGGGCTCGGGCGTACCGGCCGAGAGCGCGAACGAGGCACCGGTTCCGTCCGCCCCGGCACGGGGCGGACCGGCGCAGGCCGCGAGGCCGGTGAGCACGGCGAGCGAGGCGAGGGCCGCGAGCGCGGTCCTGGCCTGGCGGCGTCCTGGGACGCGGGGCGGGGGCGGTGCGGTGCTCATCGTCGCGCTCTCTTTCGGTACGGCAGTCGGTACGGCGAGGGGAGGAGTGCCGAGGGGTACGGAGGGAGGGGTGAGGATGCGGCGGGGGCGGTGCCCCAGGGGGCTGCGCGCGGAGGCTGGGCCGGGGACGGGCCCCCAGGGGCTGCGCGGCGAGGCCTACGCGCGGGGGCGGGCCGCCGGGAGCTGCTGGGTGATGCAGTGGACTCCACCGCCGCCGTACGCGATCACCGGAGCCGGGACCCCGACGACCTTGCGGTCCGGGTGGGCGGCGGCGAGCACCTCCATGGCGGCGAGGTCCTGCGGCATCCCGGCAACGGGGACGACGAGGCCGCCGTTGGCCAGGTAGTAGTTCAGGTAGGAGACCTCGATCGGGACGCCGGCGACCTCGCCGAACGCGGTCTGCGGCACGTCGACGATCTCCAGGGCCCGGCCCCGGGCGTCGGTGGAGACCTCCAGGACGGCGCGGTTGGCGCGCATCCGGGCGTAGTCGGGGTGCTCGGGGTCCGCGGGCAGGGACACGACGACCTTGCCGGGCGCGGCGAAGGCGCAGACGCCGTCGACGTGACCGTCGGTCTCGGTGTCGAGCAGTCCGCCGTACGGGAGCCAGATCACCTTCTCGACCCCGAGCCGCGCCTTCAGCTCGGCCTCGATCTGGTCCCGGGTCAGGTCGGGGTTGCGGTTGGGGTGGAGGAGGCACTGCTCGGTGGTGATGAGGGTGCCCTCGCCGTCGACGGTGATCGCCCCGCCTTCGAGGATCATGTCGGAGGCGACCCGGTCGACGCCGAGGTGCTCCAGGAGCAGGGCGCTGATCCGGTCGTCGGAGTCGTACGGGTGGTGCTTGCGGCCCCAGGCGTTGAAGCGGAAGTCGACACCGGCCCGGTTCCCGTCCCCGTCCAGGACGAACAGGGGCGCGGAGTCGCGGAACCAGGAGTCGTCGAGGGGCAGTTCGACGACGGTGACGTCGTCACCGCAGTGGGCGCGGACGTCGTCGCCGAAGCCGGGCGGGGCGACCATCGTGACGGGCTCGAAGCGGGCGATCGCGCGGGCGACCTCGGAGTACTCCCACTTCACGGCGGAGAGGACGCCGCTCCACAGGTCCTCGCGGGTGGGCCAGGCCATCAGGCAGCCCTCGTGCTCGTCCCACTCGGCGGGCATACGGAAACCGGTCATCAGGGGTCTCTTTTCGGTCGTTGGAGAGGATCGTGGCCCTAACTGAATTTTCAGTCAAGACTCTGGACAGGGGAAAGCGGGGAGGAGAGAGGAAAGAGGTGCGTCAGAGGAAGTAGAGGCGGTTGAGGGAGATGGAGTCCGCCGGCTCCGAGCGCAGGGGCGCCCCGTCGAGCGTCACGAGGCCGGTGCGGCCGTCGACCTGTACGTCTCCGGTACGGGAGTTGCGGAGCATGTCGGCCGGTCCGATGCCCCGGGTGCCGCGTACGGCGACCCGGCGACGGCGGGTGGCCAGGGCGTCGTACGGCCGGCCCGAGGAACCCGACTCCGCGGCGGCGCGGCTCACGAACGCCACGGAGAGGTCCGCGGGCGCGGCCCCGTGGGCGCCGAACAGCGGCCCGAGGACGAGCGGTTCGCAGGTGTCCGTGGCCGCGTTGGGATCACCGGTCACTCCGTACGCGGGGAAACCGTTCTTGACGACCATCTGCGGCTTGGCGCCGAAGAACGGGGGCCGCCAGAGCACGATGTCGGCCATCTTGCCGACCTCGATCGAGCCGATCTCGTGAGCGAGGCCGTGGGCGATCGCCGGGTTGATGGTCAGCTTGGCCATGTAGCGCAGCACGCGCGCGTTGTCGTCGTGCGCGCCGTCGCCCTCCATCGGGCTCAGCTCGGCCTTCATCTTCCCGGCCATGGCGAAGGTCCGGCGTACGGTCTCGCCGGCCCTTCCCATCCCCTGCGCGTCGGACGAGGTGATCCCGATCGCGCCCAGGTCGTGCAGGACGTCCTCCGCCCCCATCGTCCCGGCCCGGATCCGGTCCCGCGCCATCGCGGCGTCACCCGGCAAGTCCGTCTTGAGCGCATGGACGGAGACGATCATCCCGTAATGCTCGGCCACGGCATCACGGCCGAAGGGGAGCGTGGGGTTGGTGGACGAGCCGATGACATTCGACACGCCCGCCATCTTCAGCACGTTCGGTACGTGGCCTCCGCCGCAGCCCTCGATGTGGAACGCGTGGATCGTCCGCCCGTCCAGAACCTTCAGCGTGTCCTCGACGGACAGACACTCGTTCAGACCGTCACTGTGCAGCGCGACCTGCACATCGTGCTCCTCCGCCACCCGCAGCGCCGTGTCCAGGGCGCGGGTGTGGGCGCCCATGTCCTCGTGGACCTTGAACCCGGACGCCCCACCCTCCGCGAGCGCCTCGACCAACGGCGCCGGATCCGAGGACGAACCCCGCGCCAGGAAGCCGATGTTGACCGGCCAGGCGTCGAACGCGCTGAAGGCGTGCTTCAGGGCCCATGGCGAGTTGACGCCGACGCCCCAACTCGGGCCTATCTCCTGCCCGATGATCGTGGTCACGCCGCTCGCGAGGGACGCCTCCATGATGCGGGGCGAGAGCAGATGCACATGGGTGTCGACGGCTCCGGCGGTCGCGATCAGCCCCTCCCCCGGAATCATCGTCGTCCCCGTGCCGACGACCACGTCGACACTGTCCAGGGTGTCCGGGTTGCCGGCCCGGCCGATCGCGTGGATCCGGCCCTCCCGGATCCCGATCGACACCTTGCGGATGCCCAGGACCGCGTCGATCACCAGGACGTTGGTGATCACCATGTCGCAGGTCTCGCGGACGGCCGCGGCCTTCAGGTGCATCCCGTCGCGCGCGGTCTTCCCGAAGCCCGCCAGGAACTCGTCCCCCGGCTGCTGCGAGTCGGACTCGACCCGGACGACGAGCCCGGAGTCGCCGAGCCTGACGCGGTCGCCCGCGCGCGGCCCGTGCACGGCGGCGTACTCGTGCGGGTCGATGTGGCGGCTGCGCCCGGGGGCGCAGTGGTCGCCGTGGCGGGTCGGCCGGCTCATGCCCGTACCCCTTCCGGTGCCGAGGTGTCGTGGGTGGGTTCCGAGGCGTCGCAGACCGGTGCCGCGCCGAGATAGCCGCAGGCCGCGGCGCGGGCCAGGGCCCTGAGCCTGGCGCCCGGCGCGTCGAGCGGGCCGTCGACGAGCCCGGCGAAGCCGGTGACGACACGCGCCCCGCCGATCGGGACGAGGCCCACCTCGACGGTCTGACCGGGGTCGAAGCGGGTCGAGGAACCGGCGGGGGCCGCCTGCCGCATGCCGTAGGCGGCGGCGCGGTCGAAGTCCAGGCGCGGGTTGGCCTCGAAGAAGTGGAAGTGCGAGGTCACGCTGATCGGCACGGTGGCCGTGTTGCGGACCCTGAGCGTCACGGCCGGCTCGGGCACGGCGAGGGTGTCCGGCCCTGGCAGTACGGCTCCGGGGGCGCCGTCGTTCCGGTCCGGGGCGCCGAACGGCTCGGCGACGGCGGCGAGCCGGCTGCCGTCGTCGAAGACGGCCTCGACCTGGATCTCGGTGACCACGTCGACGACGCCGGGCAGCACGTCGTCCGGGCCCAGGACCGAGCGGCCGCGCTCGATCGCCTCGGCCAGGCGCAGCCCGTCACGGGCGGCCTCGCAGACCGTGTCCGCGATGAGGGCGGTGGCCTCGGGGACGTTGAGCCGCAGACCGCGCGCGTGGCGGGCCCTGGCCAGTTCGGCGGCGGTGAACAGCAACAGCCGGTCCCGCTCGGTGGGCGTCAGTGGCATGTCGACCTCGCGTACGTGACGTACATGGGTTGTTCCTTCCTCCCCTGCGACGACGACGGCGGGGAGAGAGCGAGGGGGTCCGGGCTTCCGTGACGCGGCCGGCGCGGTTCGAATGCTCCGAGGTGGGCGACCGGGCCGGTGGGGCCCTGCGATGAACTCACTGTGGCACTGACTGAAATTTCAGTCAATAGTGGGGACGCACCTCGGCCACCTGGATGAAGTACACGGTCCGAAGGTGGCCCTACGGCTGCCGAGGTGGCGCTACGGCTGCCGCAGCCCGGCCAGCTCGACCTCGACGGCCTCCGACATGAGGGTGCGCGCGTGCTCGATCGCGAGGCCGCCGCTCAGCCAGCGCATGCTCAGGCCCTCGAGCAGCGCCGTGAGCCGCTCGGCGGCCGCCGCGAGCGTGACCGCCGGCGTGAGGGGCTGCACCTGGCCCAGGAGCCCGGCCACCTCCTGCACCCAGACCAGGGTCGCCCGGGCGAGGTCCTCGCGCAGGACGGGGTCGAAGACGGCGCTCGCGCGCAGCTCGCCCCAGGCCGTGCTGTTCTCCCGCACCTCGGGGGTGTCCTGGAGTTCGAGGAGCAGGACCTGGTCGAGCTCATCGCGCGGGCTCAGCGGCTCCGCGTCGACGTCCTGCGCGGTGGTGTAGCGCTCGGCGCGGTCGTTGATGAACTCCAGCGTGTGCCGCAGGATCCCGGTGCGGTCCTTGAAGTGGTAGTAGATCAGACCGGTGGAGACGCCCGCCTCTTCGGCCAGTTCCTCCACGCGGAGCCCGCGGACACCACGCCGGGCGATCACCCGCGCGGCCGCTTCCAGGATCTGAGTACTACGAGATGCCATGCGACGAACCCTATCCGCACCGGTCGGCCCGGGCGTAAGGCCTGCCATCACCCCCGCCATCGCCCCGCCATCACCCCCGCCGTCAGCCCTGGCGTCCGTACTGGCTCAGGACGAGCGTGACGGGCCCTGGCCCGGGGGCTCCCTCGACAAGGCGCGCGACGACGAGCCGCCGGCCGTCGGCGCTGCGGACGCAGAACGGCCGCTCGTCGGCGAGCTCTTCGTACGGCAGGCTCGTGACCGGTTCCGCGTCGATCCCGCGCTCGCAGTCGGCGGGGCCGAGGGCGTACCCCGAGGCGATGAAGGCGTCGGCGTCCTCGGGGAGCACGAACCCGCCCTTGTCGCGGGCGAGATACCAGGTGGCGGTGTCGGCGGGCGCCACCTTCCCGGCCGCCAGGTCGAACTCGTAGCCGTCGTCGGGCGCGGTCAGCTCCACGTCCGCGTAGCCCGGGGTGTACGCGACCCCCGAGGCTCCGCCGCCCGGGTCGCCGCCCAGCCAGTACACGGCCCCGGCTGCCACGACGAGCGCCGTGAGGACGGCGGCGCCGATCGTCAGCGTCGTACGGCCCCGCCGGGATCTGCGGCGGTCCCGGCGGGCGACGGTTCCGCCCGTTCCGCCCTGCGGGCCGTGGCCGCCCCGCACGTCCCCGCTCGTCGCGACGCGCTCCGTGGGGATCGGGACGGCCGGGACCGCAGGGGCGACCGGGACCCCAGGGGCGGTCGGGGCGGCAGCCCTGCGCATGACCTCGCGTCCGACCGCGCCGAACTCGGGTGCGGCGCCGACGGCGGGGTGGGCGCGGACGGCTGCGATCAGCTCGGCGGGGGTGGGGCGCCGCTCGGGCGCCTTGGCCAGGCAACGCCCGACGATCTCGCGCAGTTCCTCCGGTACGCGCGAGAGGTCGGCCGGCTCGTGGACCACGCGGTAGAGGGCCGCCGACTCGGGCCCCGTACCGAAGGGCAGGGCGCCGCCGGCCACGTAGGCGGCCAGCGCGCCGAGCGCGAAGACGTCGGTCGCGGGCGTCACGGCGTGCCCGAGGGCCTGCTCGGGGGCCATGTACGCGGCGGTGCCGATCCTCAGGCCGGTGCCGGTGAGCCCGGTGGCGTCGGCCGCGCGGGCGATGCCGAAGTCGATGACGCGTGGGCCGTCCTCGGCGACGAGGACGTTGGCGGGCTTGAGGTCGCGGTGGATCACGCCCGCCGCGTGGATGACCTGGAGGGCCTCGGCGATCCCGGCGACGAGCAGCAGCACGGTGGGCGCGGGCAGCGGGCCCCGGCTCTCGACCACCTGCTGGAGCGAGGGGCCCGCAACGTACGCGGTGGCGAGCCAGGGGACGGCGTCGTCGGCGCCGGCGTCCACCACCTGCGCGGTGAACAGGCCGTGGATGCGGCGCGCACTCGCGACCTCCTGGGCGAACCGCCTGCGGAACTCCGGGTCGGCCGCGAAGTCCTCCCGTACGACCTTCAGCGCGATGGGGCGACCGCCCGGCGTGTGAGCGAGGTAGACCACGCCCATGCCGCCGGAGCCGAGCCGGGCCTGGACGCGGTAGCCGCCGATCTCGTGGGGGTCGTCGGGGGTCAGCGGCGGGTGGACCTGCTGCACCACGGGCGGCTGGGTCGAGGACATGGGCGGCTCTTTCGGCGGTACGGAACGGCGAGGCCGATGGGGCGCACGGCACGCCCTGCGCCTGAGAGTGCCTGTTGACTAAAGTTTCAGTCAATCTCAGTAGTCCGATCTCGGAACCCGATGAAGGAGCACACGATGGCGGAGCGCAGGGCGGCGGAGCGCACGGCGAAGGGCCGGAAGACGGCGATCCTGGAGGCCGCGGCCCGGGTGATCGCACGCCGTGGCGTGCGCGGGCTGCGGATGGAGGAGCTGGCCGCCGAGGCGCGCGTCTCCAAGGCCCTCGTCTACTACCACTTCGCGGACCGCGCCGACCTGCTGCGCCACACGCTGCGCTTCATCGTCGACCGGGCCGAGCGGTACACCCGCGACGGACCGCTGGAACGGCGCCTGCTCCGGGAGCTCCAGGACACCCCCGAGGTACGGGAGAACAGCACCGCCTGGGCGGAGCTGCGGGCCAGCGCCGTCTTCGAACCTGAGCTGCGGGAGGAGCTGGCGCGGGCCGGCCAGGACTGGATCCGGGAGATCGCGGACCTCCTCGGCCAGGCCGGCCCGGCGGCCCCGGACGCGGCCCTGGTCGCCGCCTCCGAGCGGCTCACCGTGCTCCTGGAAGGCCTGAGCACGCGGTGGCTCATCGGCCTCCTGCCGGTCGGCCACGCGTCGGAGCTCATGCGCGGCGCGATCGCGGCGGAGGTCGAGGGGCTGCGCAGACCCGAGACGCGCACCCCGTGCACCGTCGCCTGAAGAGCCACAGCCGCGCAGCGCCAGGAACACACGTCCGCATTTGACTGAAAATCCAGTCAGTGCCACAGTGGCGCCACGGCCACCCCCACTCGCGCCTCTGCCCAGCCGTCTCCACGGCCGCCATTCGCGTGAAGCCAAGGCCCGCGATCTCCGCCGCCGCGCCGCGTCACCGCGACCCGTCAGGCCGCCGCCGGATAGTCTCGCCAGCCCACGAACGGAGCACGTCGTGTCCCACTTCATCCCCTCCCGCCGCACCGCCCTGCGCGCCTTCGCCGGGATCGGCGCCGCCCTCGGCCTCGGCGCCACCGCCTGCGGCCCCGACGGGTCCGTGAGCGCGGGTTCGACCACCGCGCCCTCCCGCACCCCGGCCGCCGGCGGGGAGCGCCGCTTCGGCGCCGAGTGGGACAGCCACACGCGTACGTTCATGTCCTGGCCCGCCCTCGCCTCCGTCTGGGAGGACGACCTGCCCTACGTACGGGAGGACATCGCCCGCATCGCGCGGGCCGTCGGGGAGTACGAGGAGGTCGTGATGATGGCCCGCCCGGAGCAGGTGGCGGCAGCCCAGCGGGCGTGCGGATCGCAGGTCGAGGTCATCCCGCTCCCGGTCGACGACCTGTGGGCCCGCGACACCGTCCCGGTCTTCGTCGAGGACGGCGGGGAGCTCATCGGGGTCGACTTCAACTTCAACGGCTGGGGCGACAAGCAGGAGCACACCAACGACTCCCAGGTGGGCCGGAAGCTGCTCGCCAAGTACGGCATCCCGCGCGAGGTGGCGCCGCTCGTCGCCGAGGGGGGCTCCTTCGAGACCGACGGCGAGGGCACCCTCCTCGTCACCGAAAGCTCGATCGTCAACGACAACCGCAACCGAGGGAAGAGCCGGGACCAGATCGAGGACGAGCTCATCGAGACCCTCGGCGTGGAGAAGGTGGTCTGGCTCGCGGGCGTCCGCGGCGAGGACATCACCGACGCGCATGTGGACAGCCTGGTGCGCTTCGTCGCGCCCGGCGTGGTCCTGCTCGACCAGGCGTTCCCCGGCACTCCCCCGGACTCCTGGTCCCGCTCGGCCGACCAGGCGCGGTCGGTGCTCAGCAAGGCGACCGACGCGCGGGGCCGGCGCTTCGAGATCATCGACCTTCCGCAGCCCGACCTCGACAAGATCACCGGCGAGGGCGACGACTTCGTCTCCACGTACGCCAACTTCTACGTGGCGAACGACTCCGTGTTCCTGCCGAAGTTCGGCGACCGGAAGGCCGACGCGCGGGCGAAGGCGATCCTGCAGGAGCACTACCCGAAGCGGGACGTCGTGCAGCTGCAGATCGACACCATCGCCTCCGGCGGCGGCGGAATCCACTGCGCCACGCACGACCAGCCCGGAAAGCCCGCCGCCTGACCGTGTCCGGACGACGACCCCACCCGCGGCCCCGCGGCGGACTCCTCGGCGCGCTGCTCGTGCTCCTCGCCGTCGCGGCGGCCGTCGCGTGCGGGTTCTGGCTCCAGTACGGCGAACGCCAGGACCTGGACACCCGTTACGCGGCGGGTGGCGAGGCTCCCGACCGGGTCGACATCGACGCCACCGTCCAGCGCGTCGACGCCACCGGGCGGGAGCTGACCCTGCGGATTCTGGTCACGCCGCGCGGCGCCCTCGCCGAGGCGGGCGGGCTCTCGCCCGCCGAGGACCTGACGCTGCAGACCTCGCCCGCAGTCCGCGGCGACCTCACCTTCCCCGCGCACAGCCGCATCGCCACCGTCGACGTGCCCGTCGCGCTGTCGGGCGGCCCGATCACGGACTACCCCTTCGACAGTTACGACACGGAGCTGGAGTTCGCCGCCGTGCAGGGCGGCGAGAGCGTGCCCGTACGGATGCTGCTGTCCAACGGCGACACCCTGTTCTCCCTCGCCGCCGACGCCTCGGAGATCCGCGGCGCGGCCGTCTTCTCGTTGGAGGCGGCACGCTCCGGCAGCGCGCTCGTCTTCGCCGTGTTCATGATGGTGGCGATGTGGGCCCTCACGGTCGCCGTCCTCATGGGCGGCTGGTATCTCGTACGCCGCCGCAAGGGCCTGACCTGGCCCGCCCTGGGGTGGATGGCGGCCACGCTCTTCGCCCTGGCCGCCTTCCGCAACACGGCACCCGGCGCCCCGCCCATCGGCAGTCTCCTGGACTACCTCGCCTTCTTCTGGGCGGAGATACTGATCGCGTTCTGCGTGATCGTGGTGGTCGTCCGCGCCGTACGGGCGGAGGGCCCGGCGGCGTCCGACCCCCTGACCGAGCCGTAGAGCCTCAGCCGGTCCTGTCGAGGAGTCGGCCGGTGGGTGCGGCGAGGCTGCCCCGGTCGGCGATGCGCTCACCGCGCAGCCAGGTCGACGTCACAACGCCGTGCAGGGTCCGGCCCGCGTACGCCGTCACCCGGTTACGGTGCTCCAGCTCCGCCGGGTCGACGGTGAACGTCGCCTCCGGGTCGAGCACGGCCAAGTCGGCGTCGCGGCCCACCTCGATCGCGCCCTTCCGGTCCAGGCCCGCCAGCCGGGCCGGGGCCTCCGACATCCAGCGGACGACGTCCTCCAGGCTCCGGCCACGGCGCCGGGCCTCGGTCCAGATCGCCGGCAGACCCAGCTGGAGCGACGAGATACCGCCCCAGGCCGAGGCGAAGTCCGGCGTCTTCAGATCGGCCGTCGACGGCGAGTGGTCGGAGACGATGCAGTCGATCGTCCCGTCGGCCAACCCCTCCCACAGCGCGTCCTGGTTCGAGGCCTCGCGGATCGGCGGGCAGCACTTGAACTCCGTCGCCCCGTCCGGCACTTCCTCCGCCGTGAGGGTGAGGAAGTGCGGGCACGACTCGACCGTGATCTTCACGCCCTCCGCCTTCGCCGCCCGGATCAACGGCAGCGCATCCGACGAGGACAGATGCAGCACATGCACGCGCGCGTTGAGACGGCGCGCCTGATTGATCAGGTTCTCGATCGCCGTGTTCTCCGCGTCGCGCGGCCTCGACGCGAGGAAGTCGGCGTACTTCTCCCCCGCCTTCTGCGGTGCCGCCGCCAGGTGGTGCGGGTCCTCCGCGTGCACGATCATCAGGCCGCCGAACCCGGCGATCTCGGCAAGCGAGTTCGCCAACTGCTCCTGGTTCAGCTGCGGGAACTCGTCCACGCCCGAGGGCGACAGGAAGCACTTGAAGCCGAAGACCCCGGCGTCGAAGAGCGGACGCAGGTCCTTCACGTTGTCCGGGAGCGCGCCGCCCCAGAAGCCGACGTCGATGTGCGCCTTCGAGCGGGCCACCTCCTGCTTGATCCGCAGGTGATCCACGGTCGTCGTCGGCGGGAGCGAGTTCAGCGGCATGTCGAGGAGGGTCGTGATCCCGCCGGCCGCCGCCGCCCGGGTCGCCGTCCAGAAGCCCTCCCACTCCGTGCGCCCCGGGTCGTTCACGTGCACGTGGGTGTCGACGAGGCCCGGCAGGACGACGTCGTCGCCGACGTCCTCGATGCGGGCGCCGGCCGGTACCTCGGCGTCGTACGGGAGCACACCGGCGATCGTCCCGCCGGAGACGGTGATCGACGCGGGACGCGTGCCCTCCGGGGTGATCACGCGGGTCGAGCGCAGGACGAGCTGTACTTCGGGCAACGGACGTTCCTCTCCTGGTGGTTGGCGATCGGCGGAGTCAGCGACGCGGCTGCGGGGGCCAGTTGACGATCCGCTTCGGGCGCGGCTGCGCGTAAGTGCGGACCTTCGACGTCGACAGGCCGAGGCGGACGAGGGACTCGGCGATGGTCACGGCCGCGCTCACCCCGTCGACGACGGGGACGCCCGTGCGCTCCACGACGCGTTCCGTGAGGCCGGACATGCCGCCGCACCCCAGGCAGATCACCTCGGCGCGGTCGTCCTCGACGGCCCTCGCGGCCTGTTCGACGATGGCGTCGACCGCCGCCTTCTCGTCCCGCTCCAGGTCCAGTACGGCGAGCCCGCTGGCCCGCACCGAGGCGCACCGCGCGCTGAGGCCGGCCGCGTGGAGGCGCTCCTCGATCAGCGGGACCGTACGGTCGAGGCTGGTGACGACGGAGTAACTGCGGCCCAGGAACTGGGCGGTGCTCGCGGCCGCCTCGGTGATGTCGACGACCGGGACGTCGAGCAGCTCCTGGAGGCCTTCGCGGCCGTGCTCGCCGTAGCCCGCCTGGATCACGGCGTCGAAGGGCTCGGGGTAGGCGCGGACGGTCTCCATCACGGCGATGGCGGCCAGGTAGCTCTCGTAGTTGCCCTCGACGGACTCCGCTCCGAAGGCGGGGGTCAGCGGGACGATCTCGGTGCCGGGCGAGGCGGCGCCGGCGGCCTGCTCGCCGATGGAGTCGGTGATGGACTGCGTGGTGTTGACGTTGGCTACGAGGATGCGCATGGTGCGTGTCTTCCGTACCTTCTGCTCGGCTCGGTGGGTCATTCGGCGGCGACGGCGATGGCCTCGCCGTCCACGTCCCGGATCGTGGCGGTACGGTCCGCGATCAGCGCGTACACGACGGCGGCGAGGATGGCGCCGACGAACCAGGAGAAGCCGGCCACCGCGTGGAAGAAGGGCACCAGGGCGACGATCACGGCGATGCCGGCGCTGGGCACGAACGCGGCGACGGCCCGGGGGTTGAAGCCGCTGCGGTAGTGGTACTCGCCCCGCGGGTCCTCGGTGTAGAGGTCGGGCACGTTGACCCGGGACTTCCGCAGCAGCCAGTAGTCGGCCATGATCACGCCGAAGAGCGGTCCGAGCAGGGCGCCGAGCCCGCCGAGGAAGTAGTTCACGACGATCGGGCTGTTGTAGAGGTTCCACGGCAGGATGACCAGGCCGATGACGGCGCTCACCACTCCGGCGCGACGGAAGTTCAGCCGGCGCGGGAACAGGTCGATGAGGGCGTAGATCGGCGCCACGAAGTTGGCCAGCAGGTTCACGGCGACCGTGAGGGCGATGAGGGCGAGCGAGGCCGTCGCCAGGAGCGCCATGTTCGGGATGGTGCGGACGATGTCCGTGGGGCTCGTGATGACGTGTCCGTCGATCGTGAACTGCGCGCCGCTGAGGACCACCACGATCACGGCGAAGAACAGCATGTTCACCGGGATGCCGATCACGTTGCCGCGCACGATCGAGCTCCGGCTCTTCGCGGACCGGGTGAAGTCGCAGAAGTTCAGGACGAACGTCCCGTAGATCACCACCCACAGCGCGGCCGCCTGCAGGATCTGCAGCCACAGCGCGCCACCGGTGAGCGGTTCGTCGATGGAGACGGAGATCGAGGCGTCGGCCCGCACGAACATCCAGACGGCGAGGGCGCACATGGTGATCAGGGTGGTGGGCGCGGCGAAGGCCATGTACCTCCGGATCATCTGCATCCCGTAGCTGACGATGAGGAGTTGGAGGGCCCAGAGGGACAGGAAGGTGATCCAGCCGAGGGTGGACTGGCCGAGGAAGGAGTTCGTGTCCAGGCCGCTGAGTCCGGGGAACATCGCGAGGAGCAGGGCGCCGAGGACGGCGGAGGCGAGGTAGGTCTGGATGCCGAACCAGGCGATGGCGACGATGCCGCGGACGGCGGCCGGGATCTTCGCGCCCCTGATGCCGAAGGCGATGCGGCTCATCACGGGGAAGGGGACGCCCGTCTTGTGGCCCATGAACCCGGAGAGTGTCAGCAGCAGGAAGAGCAGGACCGAGGCGAGGACGAACGCGGCGAGGATGCCCCACACGTTCAGTCCGAGCGCGAAGAGGCCGATGGCGAACGCGTAGTTCCCGAGGCTGTGGACGTCGTTGGCCCAGAGCGTGAAGACGTTGTACGCGCCCCAGCGGCGCCCTTCCTTTTTCGTGGGGGCGAGGTCGTAGGTGTACAGAACGGAGCTTGCGGCTCCGGTGGCCGTCCGGGGCGGCCGGTCCTCCACAGCAGTCATCGAGCGGGCCTCGCAGATCATAGGACGTTTCCACAGAGTGGAACTTGAATTCCGCGAGACAGAACGTAGTTTTCACCAAAGGAAGCGTCAACAGTCGGGGCGTTCTTCGTAGGATCGTCCGATGCGCACGCCGGAGGGCCCGCTTCCGCTCCGCGTGCGCGGGGTGGAAACGGGCCCTCCGGGCCGCCGGTGACCGGTTCAGCGGCCGTTCCGGCGGTGCCACTCCTCCGCGAGAAGGCGGTACGAACGCACCCGGTCGGCGTGGTCGTGCGTGATCGTGGTGACGAGGAGTTCGTCCGCGCCCGTGGCCTCCTGGAGCTGCTCCAGCTGGTCGGCGACCCGGGCCGGGGAGCCGACGAACTGGGTGTCGACCCGGTCGGCGACGAGCGTCAGGTCCGCCTCGGTCCAGTCGTGGTCGAGGGCCTCGTCCGGGGTCGGGAAGGGAACGGCGCCCTCGCCGGTGCGGATGGAGCGGACCCAGAGGCCGTAGCCGGTCGCCAGTTCGCGCGCGGTCTCGTCGTCCTCCGCCACGACGACGTCCGCGGAGACGCTGACGTACGGCCGGTCGAGCTCCTCGGACGGCTTGAAGGCGGCGCGATAGCCGTCGGCCGCCTCCAGTACGGTCGCCGGGCTGACGTGGTAGTTCGCGGCGAAAGGCAGCCCGTTGCGGCCGGCGACCTCGGCGCTCGCCCCGCCGCTGCTGCCGAGGATCCAGACCTCCACCTCGGCGCCCTCACCGGGGACGGCGTGCGCCTCGACCCCGTCGGCCGAGCGGTACTCGCCGCGCAGCAGCGCCAGGATGTCGTCCACCTGCTCGCCGTACTCCTGAGAGCGGGCGCCGGGCAGGTGCAGGAGCTGGTGCTGGACGCGGAAGCGCGGCGAGTCGATCAGGTGCTCGAAGGAGAACCGCGCCGGGATCGCGAGCCCGTTGGGCGCACGCCCGGCGACGACGGGCGTGGCGGCCTCGGCGGACCCGGCGGCTCCGGCCGGCGGCCCCGAGGGGCGGCCGCCGGAACGGCCGAGGCCCAGGTCGATGCGGCCGGGGTGCAGGGCGTCGATCAGGCCGAACTCCTCGACGGTGGACAGGGCCGTGCGGTGGCCGAGCAGCACGGCCCCCGAACCGATCCGGATCGTGGAGGTCGCGGCGGCCGTCAGCGCGAGGACGACGGCGGGCGAGGCGCCGGCCACGCCCGGGTTGAGGTGGTGCTCGGCGAACCAGTAGCGGGCGTAGCCGAACCGCTCGGCCTGCTGGGCGAGGTCGATGCTGTTGCGGAGCGCGTCGGCGGCGGTCGAGCCGGACGATATCGGGACGAGGTCGAGGACCCCGAGCGGGATGGCGGGCATGAACGGGTGCTCCTCAGCGGTCGGCGGGCGTGGGGGTCGGGGCGGCCTCGGTCCGGGCGGCCTCGGTCGGGGCGGCCTCGGTCCGGGCGGCCTCGGTCGGGGTGGCCTCGCCGCCGAGGACCGGGGCCCACGGGAACGGCGGGTCGGGGATCTCCTTGCGCAGCACCGGCGCGATGTCGGACTGGAAGCGCTCCAACGACGCTCGGTGCTGACCTTCCGTCAACCCACCTGCGTCTGCCTGGAGATGGAGCACGCTGTGGCCCAACTGCTCGTGGTACCGGTGTACCTTCTCGATCACCTGCTGCGGGCTGCCGATGAGCGCCGAGCTGCGCTCGACGAAGTCCTCCAGGGTCAGGAACACCGGCTCCAGGCCCAGCTGCTTCTGGAACGCGAGGTTCGCCTCGAAGACCGGCCGGTACGCGGCGAGCGCCTCCTGTGACGTACGGGCCGTGTGGAAGCCGGCCGTCCCCGCGCCGACGACCGCGTGGGCCGGGTCGTGCCCGTGGTGCTCCCAGCGCTCGCGGTAGTGGCGGACGAGCGCGGCGTACGGCTCGACGGGGTGCGTGACGTTGGCGGAGAAGAGCGGGTCCCCGTAGCGGGCGGCGAGGTCGACGGACTCCTCGCTGGTCGCGCTGCCGTGCCAGACGCGGACCGGGCGCTGGAGCGGCCTCGGCCACACCTCGGCGGCGTCGAGCGCGGGCCGGAAGCGCGGGGTCGCGGTCACCCGGTCCTCGCGCCAGATCCGGCGGAACAGCTCGTACCCCTCGGCGTTGCGGTCCCACTGGTCCTCGGGGGTCACGTGGAACAGCTCGCGCTGGGCGGTGCCGTTGCCCTTGCCGATGATCAGGTCGAGCCGGCCGTCCGACAGGTGGTCCAGGGTCGCGTAGTCCTCGTACGCGCGCACCGGGTCGAGCAGGCTGAGCGTGGTGACGGCGGTGAAGAGCCGGATCCGGGCGGTGCGGGCGGCGATGTGGCTGAGGACGACCGGGGGCGAGGAGGAGATGAACGGCCGCTCGTGGCGCTCGCCGACGCCGAAGCCGTCGAAGCCGAGCTCCTCCGCGAGGACGGCGTTGTCGATCACCTCGCGGAAACGCTCGCGGGTGGGCTTCTTGACGCCCGTCACGGGGTCCGGGTCGTGCACGATGAGGGTGATGGCGAGGAACTTCACGACGCGGACCGCCCGTTGCCCGCGTGCGAGCGTTCGTCAGTGCGTTGGTCAGGGCGTTCGCCAGGGCGATCGTCAGGGCGTTCGTCCGGGTGGGCGAGGCCGAGATGGTCGCGGAGGGTCGTACCCGTGTACTCGTGCCGGAAGACGCCGCGCTCCTGGAGCAGCGGGACGACGGTGTCGGCGAACGCGTCCAGGCCACCGGGGGTCAGGTGCGGGACGAGGATGAAGCCGTCGGCGGCGTCCGCCTGGACGAGGGAGTCGATGGACTCGGCGACGGTGGACGGGGAGCCGACGAAGGACTGCCGGCCGGTGGTCTCGATGACCAGCTCGCGGATCGACAGCTTCTCCGCCTCCGCGCGGGCCCGCCACTCCCGGGCGACCGCGAGCCGATCGCGGAACATCCGGACGCTGGCCCGGCCCTGGACGACCGTGTGCTCACCGGGGTCCGGATCGATGTCGGGGAGCGGGCCGTCCGGGTCGTAGCCGGACAGGTCCCGGTTCCAGACCTGCTCCAGGTGGGCGAGGGCCGTCTGCCCGCTGACCTGCTGCCGGCGCACCTCGTGGGCCAGCTCCCGCGCCTCGGCGTCCGTGTCGCCGAGGACGAAGGTGGCGGCCGGCAGGATCAGCAGCTCGTCGTGGGTGCGGCCGTAACGGGCGAGGCGCCCCTTGACGTCGGCGTAGAAGGCACGTCCCGCGTCGAGGCCGCTGTGCCGGCTGAAGATCGCGTCCGCGTCGGCGGCGGCGAACTCGCGGCCCTCCTCCGAGTCGCCGGCCTGGAAGATCACCGGCCGGCCCTGCGGGGAGCGCGGGACGTTGAACCGGCCCGCGATGTCGAAGTGCCGTCCCCGGTGGGCGAAGGCTCCGGCCCCCGCGTCCTTCAGGAAGATGCCGGCCTCCGGGTCGGCGACCAGCTCGTCGCCGTGCCAGGAGTCGAAGAGTTCGCGTGCCGTGGCGAGGAACTCCTGGGCCCGGGAGTAGCGCTCCTCCTGCGGGAGGAAGCCGCCGCGCCGGAAGTTCTCGCCGGTGAACGCGTCCCAGGAGGTGACGACGTTCCAGGCGGCGCGCCCGCCGGAGAGGTGGTCCAGGCTCGCGAACTGGCGGGCCACCTCGTAGGGCTCGTTGAAGGTGGAGTTGATGGTGCCGGTCAGGCCGAGGTGCTCGGTGACGGCGGCGAGCGCCGACAGGACGGTGAAGGTGTCGGGGCGCCCGACGACGTCCAAGTCGTAGATCTGCCCGCCCTGTTCGCGCAGCCGCAGCCCCTCGGCGAGGAAGAGGAAGTCGAACTTGGCGCGCTCGGCGGTCCGGGCGAAGTGGGCGAACGAACTGAACTCGATGTGGCTGCCGGCTCTCGGGTCGCTCCACACGGTGGTGTTGTTGACGCCCGGGAAGTGGGCGGCCAGATGGATCTGCTTGACGGGCTTACGGGACTCACGGGGCGTGCTCGAACGGGTCATCGTCGTACGGCTCCTGCTGCTCGCGCGGTGGTGTGGCGGTTGGCCGGCCGGGCGAGCCCGAGCAGCCCGCGCAGGGTGTCCGCCTCGTAGCCGGAGCGGAAGACGCCCCGGCGCTGGAGTTCCGGCACCAGCTCCCGGGTGATCCGCTCCAGGTCGTGAGCGAGCACGCCGGGGCGCAGCCGGAAGCCGGTCAGGCCCGCCGCACGCCACTCCAGGAGCAGGTCCGCGAGCTCGGCGGGCGTCCCCGTGAAGATCCTGGCGTCGCTCGTGTGCGCCTCGCCCGCGAGCGCGTCCAGGCGCGCCTTGCGGGCGGCGGCCGCCCCCGGCTCGGCGTCCAGGAAGACGACCAGGTCGCCGAAGACGTGCAGGGTGTCCCCGGCGCGCCCGGACGCGCTCTGGGCGGTACGGATCTCGGCGACGATGGCGCGGGCGTGGTCGGCGTCGCGCGGGGTGACGTATCCGATGTCCGCCGCGCGGCCGACGAGCCGGTACGGGATGCTCAGGTGGGCCAGGGCGCTGACGACGGGCTGGCCCTGCGGCGGGCGTGGCGTGATCGACGGGCCCCTGACGCTGAAGTACCGGCCCTCGAAGTCGACGGGGTGGAGCCTGTCGCGGTCGATGAAGCGCCCGGTGGCGGCGTCCCGGATCTCCGCGTCGTCCTCCCAGCTGTCCCAGAGCCGGCGCACCACCTCGACGTGGTCGGCGGCCTCGTCGAACAGCTCGGTGAGAAGCTCGTCGCCCGCGGGGGTCTCGTACTCCTCGACGCCGAGCTTCGGGAACGTGCGGCGGCCGAAGTGCGCGGCCTCGCCGGTCCGCCCGGAGACCTGGATCCGCAGGCCCGCGCGGCCGTTGCTGACGTAGTCGAGGGTGGCGATCGCCTTGGAGACGTGGAAGGGCTCGGTGTGGGTGGCGACCACGGTCGGCACGAGGCCGATGTGCCGGGTCAGCGGCGCGACCCGGGCGGCGACGAGCACCGCGTCGAGCCGGCCGCGCACCTGGTCGGTGCGCTCGTCGGGCTCCGTGGGGTGCGAGGACTGGGGGCCGAGGGAGTCCTCGATGGTCACGAAGTCGAGCAGGCCGCGCTCGGCCTCGGCGACGAGGTCGGCCCAGTAGGCGGGGGTGAACAGTTCGTGGGGCCGGGCGCCCGGCTCGCGCCAGGCGGCCGGGTGCCAGCCCGCGCCGTCGAGCGCGACGGCGAGGTGGAGAGGACGGGTGGACGGGGGTGCGGACACGGCGGGAGTGCCTTCCTGGGCGGGCGACGGTACGGGGCAGGCCTGCGGGCCCGCCGTCAACCGGCCGCCGCCAGGACCGCCGTACGGCCGCCGAGGGCCTCGGAGAACTGGTCGACGATCTGGGCAAGAGCCCGGTCGGGGCCCGGCGCGACGGTCAGGGTGCCGTCGCCGGCGACCGCGATGTCCTTGTCGAGCGTGAACCAGCCCTGGACGATGTGCGCGGCGCCCATGGAGCTGAGCACCGGGCGGAGCGCGTAGTCGATCGCGAGGACGTGCGCGGTCGTCCCGCCGGTCGCCAGCGGCAGCACCGTCTTGCCGGCCAGCGCGTACTGCGGGAGCAGGTCGAGCAGCGACTTCAGGAGGCCGGAGTAGGCCGCCTTGTAGACGGGCGTGCCGATGACGACGCCGTCGGCGCGGGCGAAGAGCGCGGCCGCCTCGACGATCGCGGGATGACCGAAGTCGGCGCCGAGCAGCGCCTCGGCGGGCAGCGTACGGACGTCCAGCGGGACGACCTCGTGGCCCTGGGCCGTGAGGCGCGCGTCCAGGTGGCGCAGGAGTCGGGCGGTGCGTGAGGTGGCGGAGGGACTTCCGGAGACGGACAGGACGGTGGCCATGGCGGACCCTTCGGGCAGAAGTGGGGTGGGGACGGCTACTTGTTGGTCCGGGGCAGGCCGGGCGGGTTGATCTCGGAGCGCGTCACGGCCTCGGCGGTGAGCCCCCAGCGCTTCAGCACCTCGGCGTACGTGCCGTTCTCGATGACCTGGTTGAGCGCGTCGGCCAGCGGCTCGACGAGGCCGCTGTCCTTCTTCGTGGTGGCCGCGATGAGGCCCTGGAGGGAGGCGCCGGCGCCGGAGTAGGTGCCCACGACCTCCGTCTTCCCGGTGCTGGCCGCGTGGTAGGCGGCGGTCGGGTTCGGGCCGAGGAAGAGGTCGATACGGCCGGACTGGAGGGCGAGGTAGGTGTCGGAGGCGTTCTGGTAGTAGGCGATGTCAACGGGCTTGCGGCCGGCCTTCTCGTTCTCCTTGCTCCACTCCACCAGCAGTTTCTCCTGGTTGGTGCCGCTGCTCACGGCGACCTTCCTGCCCGCCACGTCCGCGGGTCCCGCGACCTTCAGACCGCTGCCCTTCTTCGACTCGAAGGCGAGGTCGTCCTTGCGGTAGGTCGCGAAGTCGTACTTGTCCTTGCGCTCCTCGGTGACGGTGATGTTGCTGAAGCCGACGTCGTACTTGGCGCTGTCGAGGCCGACGAAGATGTTCTCCCAGGAGACGGTGTTGATCTTGAGCTTCAGGCCGAGCACGTCGGCGACCAGCGAGGCGATGTCGGTCTCGACGCCGATGACGGTCTTGTTGTCGGTCGCGTAGAAGGTCAGCGGCGCCGCGGAGCCCGAGGAGTCGACGATCTCCAGGGTGCCTCTCTGGCGGATCTTCTCCGGGACCTTGGCGGCTATGGAGTCGACCTTGGCGGTGGTGACGCGCTTCTGGTCCGGGCCCAGGTTGATCTTCGTCGTGGTGCCCGAGGCCCCGGCGACCTCCGTCGTGCCGCCGTCGGACGGGTTGCCGCAGGCGGTGAGGGCGAGGGTGAGGACAAGGCCGAGCGCGGCGGTCAGGGACGTACGGCGGGTGAGCGAGGCGGTGGACATCGTCGTGCTCCTAGAGAAAGAGGGATCAGGGAAGGAAGGGGGTCAGAGGACCTTGGAGAGGAAGGCGCGGGTGCGCTCGTGGCGTGGGCTGTCGAGAACGGCCGAGGGCGGGCCCTGCTCCACGACGAGACCGCCGTCCATGAAGACCACGGTGTCGGCGACCTCGCGGGCGAAGCCGATCTCGTGGGTGACGACGATCATCGTGGTGCCGCTGCTCGCCAAGTCCTTGATGACGTCGAGGACTTCACCGACGAGTTCGGGGTCGAGCGCGGAGGTCGGCTCGTCGAAGAGGAGCACCTTCGGTTCGAGGGCCAGGGCGCGGGCGATCGCCACCCGCTGCTGCTGGCCGCCGGAGAGCTGGCGCGGGTAGGCGTCGGCCTTGTCGGCGAGACCGACCCGGTCGAGGAGGCGCCGGGCGGTCTCCTCCGCCTCCTTGCGGGGGCGGCGCAGGGCGGAGACGGGGGCCTCGACGAGGTTCCCGAGGACGGTCAGGTGCGGGAAGAGGTTGAAGTTCTGGAAGACGAACCCGATGTGGGTGCGCTGCCGCAGGACGTCCTTCTCCCGCAGCTCGTACAGCTTGTCGCCGGAGCGGCGGTAGCCGATGAGCTCGCCGTCGATGGCGATCCAGCCGCGGTTGACCTTCTCCAGGTGGTTGACCGTCCGCAGAAGGGTGGACTTGCCCGAGCCGGACGGGCCGAGGATCACCGTGACCTCGCCGGTCCGCACCTGGAGGTCGACTCCGCGCAGCACCTCCAGCGGGCCGAAACTCTTGTGGACGCCGTGGACGTCGACCATCACCTCGCTCATCGGTTGCCTCCCAACGGCTCCGAGGGGTTCGTGGACTTCAGGGGCTTGAGGGGCTTCAGGGGTGTGACGGGCAGGTCGCGCCGGGCCGCCGCCGTCCGCAGGTCGCGGAGGAAGCGCCGGGCCCGCTGGAGCGGGGTGGGCGGCGGGGTGCGGCTGCCGCCCCGGGCGAAGTGGCGCTCCACGTAGTACTGGCCGACCGTCAGGACCGTGGTCAGGACCACGTACCAGGCGGTGGCGACGAGCAGCAGCGGGATCACCCGCCCGTTGCGGCCATAGATGACCTGCACCTGGTAGAAGAGCTCGCCGATCGCCATCACGTAGACGACCGAGGTGCCCTTGAGCAGCCCGACGACCTCGTTGCCGGCGGTCGGCAGGATGGCGCGCATGGCCTGCGGCAGCACGATCCGGCGGATCTGCCGCAGCCGGGGGATCCCCAGCGCGGCGGCGGCCTCCAGCTGCCCGTGGTCGACGGCGAGGACTCCGCCCCGGACGATCTCGGCGGCGTACGCGGCCTGATGCAGCGTCAGGCCGATGATGGCGGCGCCGATGGTGCCGATCAGGCTGTTGCTGTCGACGGACCAGAAGACCGGCCCGAAGGGGATGCCGACGCCCAACCGCTCGTACAGGGCGCTGAGATTGAACCAGAACACCAGCTGGACGATCATCGGGATGGACCGGAAGATCCAGATGTACGTCCAGGCCACGGTCTGCAGCACCGGACTGTGCGACAGCCGCATGAAGGCGAGGACGGTGCCGAGGAGAAAACCGAGGACGGTGGCGTACGCGGTGAGCTGGAGGGTGACCCAGACGGCCTGGACGATCGTCTCGGACAGGATGTACTCGCCGAAGACGCTCCACTCCCAGACCGGGTTGGTGGCGAGGCCGTGGATGAACTGGGCGACCAGGACGGCGACGGCGACGGCGGCCGCCCAGCGGGCGTAGTGGCGGACGGGGACGACCTTGAGGGCGGCCGGGTCGGGCCGGCCGGATCTTCCGGGCGGGGCGTGGGGGCCCGGGCCGGCGGGCGGAGCGCTCGCGGCGGGGGCGGGGTCGGTGGTGAGTCCCATCGTGGTGACCTGCTCAACTCTTCTTGTGTTCGGGCGGGTTGATCCGCGAGGTCTCGATCGCGGACTCGGTGGTCCCCCACTTCTTCAGGATCCGGTCGTACGTCCCGTCCTTGATCAGCTCGTTGACGGCGGCCTGGAAGGCGGGGGTGAGCGGGGAGCCCTTCTTGAAGGCGAAGCCGACGTCGAGGCGGTGGAACTCGCCCAGGAAGGTGGTCTGCGAGGCGGGCTGGGCGGCCTGGTGGCGCAGCCCGTTGATGGTCGACATGACGACGTCGATCCGGCCCTGCTGGAGCGCGGTGAGCGTGGCCCCGTTCTCCGCATAGACCTTCACGTCGTACGGCTTCTTGCCGGCCTCCGCGCAGACGCCCTTGCGTGCGGTGAGGGTGGCCTCGAAGGTGGTGCCCGCGCCGGTGCCGATGGTCAGCCCGCAGAGCTGGGTGAGGTCGGTGACCCCGGTGCCGAGCGCCGTGTTGCCCTTCTTCACGGCGAAGCCCTGGCCGTCGTTGATGTACGTGACGAAGTCGATGGTCTTCAGGCGCTCGGTCGTGACGCCGAAATTGCCGGTCCCCAGGTCGTACTTGCCGCTGCCGAGGGCGGGCAGGATCGTCTCGAAGGAGGCGTCCTGGCGCTCCAGCTTCAGGCCGAGGACCTTGGCGGCCGCGTCGGCGAGGTCGATGTCCTGGCCGGCGGGCGGCTTGTCGGGGCCGTTGGGGTAGTACGCCCCGGGCGGGAAGCCGACGGAGCTGCCGACCCGCAGCGTGCCCGCCGCCCGCACGTCGGCGGGGAGCAGGGCTGCGACCTTGTCCACCGTACGGACGGTGGCGACCGGGTCGTCGGCCGGCGGCGCGGACGCCTGGGCACCCGCCGGGGTGGCGGACGTGGCGCCGGAACCGCAGGCGGTCAGCGCGAGGACCGGCAGCAGCGCGAGCGGGACGGCGACGCGCATCCGGGTGCCGAGCGCGCGTATCGCGGGGAGGTTCACTGGTCGGCGGCCTTTCCGGGCGGGTTGTCGGTGAGGTTCGGGGTGAGGTGCTCAGTGAGGTGCTTCTCGAAGGGCAGGAGGCCGAGGGTCTCCGGGGCGGCCTCGGTGTCGAAGAGCGGTGTGTAGCCGGTGACCAGGTAGAGGCCGCGCGCCTCCGGCTGACGCGGGCCGGTGGTCAGGTAGATCCGCCGGTAGCCGCGCTCGCGCGCCTCGCGCTCCAGTTCGGCGACGACCCGGCGGGCGAGGCCGCGCCTCCGGTGGGCGGAGTGCGTCCAGATCCGCTTCAGCTCCGCCGTGTCCGGGTCGTACCGGCGGAACGCGCCGCCCGCGACCGGCTCGCCGTCCTCCAGGAGCAGGATCAGGGCGCCGCCGTGGGGCTCCGTGAACTCCTCGTCCGGATAGCGGGAGAGTTCGGTGTGGGCGTCCTTGCCGTAGCGGGTGCTGTACTCCTCGCCGAGCTCGCGGATCAGCGGCTCCACCCGCGGGTCGGAGACCGGAACCTGAATCGACGTCAAGGCATCGAGCGGCGACGCCGGTTGAGCCGTCTCGGCGGCGTACGTCATGCCCGCACCGCCGCGAGGGTCCGCTCCGACGGCAGGCTCTCGCCCTTCGCCGCCCGCTCGGCGTCGCGTGAGGCCTCGCGCGCGGCGTCGCGCTTGGCGACCTCCTCGCGGACGATCGGGATCACGAACCGGCCGAAGTCGACCGCGTCGCCGAGCAGGTCGTAGCCCCGGGCGGAGAGGATGTCGACGCCGAGGTCGTAGTAGTCGAGCAGCGCCTGCGCGACCGTCTCGGGCGTGCCGACGAGGGCGTTGGAGTTGCCCGCGCCGCCGGTCGCGGCGGCCGTCGGGGTCCACAGCGCGCGGTCGTACCGCTCCCCCGCCTCGGCGATCGCGATCAGCCGCTGCGAGCCGGTGTTCTGCGGCGCGTCTCCCCGGTGGTGCCGGACGAGGCCCTGCTCGCGCCGGGCGCGGATCGCGCCGACCGTGCGGTGTGCCTTCTCCCAGGCCAGCTCCTCGGTCGGAGCGATGATCGGGCGGAACGCCACCTGGATGCGCGGTACGTCCGTACGCCCCGCGGCCTTCGCGGCGGCCTTGACCGCCTCGATCTGCGCGGCGGTCTCCGCGAGCGGCTCGCCCCACAGGCAGTAGATGTCGGCCTCGGCGCCGCCGGCTTCGTACGCGGCGGGCGAGGAGCCCCCGAACGAGACGCCGGGCCGGGGCTGTTGGACCGGGAAGACGTCACTGACGAAGTCGTGGAAGCGGTAGTGCTCGCCCTCGTGGTCGAAGGGCTCGTGCGTGGTCCAGATCTTCTTGACGATCCGGATGTACTCACGGGTGCGGGCGTACCGCTCGTCCTTGGTGAGTGGGTCGCCCTCCCGCCCCTGCTCGTGGTCGCTGCCGCCCGTGATGAAGTGGACGGTCAGCCGGCCCCCGCTGATCTGGTCGAGGGTCGCGAAGGTCTTCGCGGCGAACGTCGGGTACGAGACGTTGGGCCGGTGCGCGAGCAGGATCTGCAGCTTGTCCAGTCTGCTCGCGACGTACGCGGCGGCCGGCGCGGGATCCGGCGAACCGGAGCCGTACGCGAACAGGACCCGGTCCCAGCCGTGGTCCTCGTGCGCCCGGGCGAGCCGGAGCGTGTACTCCTTGTCGAACGCGCCGCCGGAGCGTGCGGTGGTCTCGGAGCCGTCATGGGTGGCGGCGATGCCAAGGAACTCCACTGGCATGGGAGATGGCCTTTCCTGAGGTCCTCAGTGGCCGCGCTCCCCGGGGGCGCCCGGGCACGCCGGAGCGGCCCTGGATGCGGCCGGGTGCGACGGCGCTTCAGGGTGGGAAGCGGGAGGGTGAGCAGGGGTGATGACGCCCGGGGCTGAGCCTCGGCCGAGGTGGTGCGGTGGTGGTGGGTGCGGCGGCGGCGCGTCACGTCACACACGCGGGACCTGCCGTACGGCGTCGTACGGCGGTGGTGCGACAACGTGGGAGAACGGCCCGCGACGGGGTTACCGAGGGAGGGAATGGGCCGGTCGGACGGCCCGCGGCCGCGTCAGGCGCAACACGCGGCGGACCACACACGACCGAAGTCGATGTGGTCTCGGGTGACCAGGCGCTGATCGGCATCCATGCGACCCATTCAGCAGCACATCTCGACTCTCGTCAACCATGGCCCGGGTTCGCGGCCCCAGTTGGGCGAAAGGTTTGCGTGGTTGACACAAACGCGAAGCGGCCGCCTACGATCGAGCCAGGAGCGGCTCCGCCTCGCGCGGTCGCCGCCCCCGCCGCGTTGAGGGACGCGGCGCGTGTGATGACGTCGTGCCCGAGGCCCACCCCACCCGCGCCTCCCTCTCCAGGAGACCCTCTGATGGTCCCGCCCTCCGCGCCCACGACCGCCCTCAAGGCCGACGGCCCCGCCGGCCCCGGCAGCCCCGGCACCGACCGCGGCGTCCCCGACCCCCACCTCGATCTGCCGCGCATCGTCCCGCGCCGGCGCGTCGGGCGATGGCTGACGGCCGTCGCCGCGCTGCTGGTCTTCGCGATGGTGGTCAACTCCGTCATCCGTAACCGCGCGTTCCAGTGGGACGTGGTCGGCCAGTACTTCACCACGGCCGCCGTGCTCGACGGGCTGCTGCTCACGCTCTGGCTGACCGCCGTCGTGATGGTGCTCGGCTTCGTCCTCGGCACCCCGCTGGCCGTGATGCGCCTCTCCTCGAACCTGGTCCTGTCCAGCCTGAGTTGGGGCTTCGTGTGGATCTTCCGGTCCACCCCGCTCCTGGTCCAGCTGCTCTTCTGGTTCAACATCGGTGCCCTGTATCCGATGCTCGGCCTGGGCATCCCCTTCGGCCCGGAGTTCCTCACCGTCAAGACGGTGAACCTGCTCGGCCCCACGCTCACCGCCGTCATCGGGCTGACCCTGCACGAGGCCGCGTACGCCGCCGAGGTGGTGCGCGGCGGCATCCTGTCGGTGGACGCCGGCCAGACGGAGGCCGCGCAGGCCCTCGGCATCGGCAGACGGCGCACCCTGCTCCGGATCGTCGTCCCGCAGGCGATGCGCTCGATCGTGCCGACCGCGGGGAACATGCTGATCGGCACGTTGAAGGGCACGAGCATCGTCAGCGTGCTCGCGGTGCACGACCTGCTGTACTCGGTGCAGCTGGTCTACAACCAGACGTACCAGGTCATCCCCCTGCTGATGGTCGCCACCGTCTGGTACGTCGCGGTCACGACCGTGCTCAGCACGGCCCAGTTCTACGTCGAGCGCCACTACGCGCGCGGCGCCGCCCGCGCCCTGCCGCCGACACCGCTGCAACGGCTCAGGACCCGGCTCACCGCGCTGAGGAGCGGCTGACGATACTGGACCGCATGCGGATCTCAGCCAGGGCGGACTACGCGGTACGTGCCGCACTGCAGCTCGCCGCGTCCCATGACGACGAGCCCCTCAAGACGGAGGCCATCGCCGACGCCCAGGACATCCCCCACAAGTTCCTCGAGGGCATCCTGAACGACATGCGCCGGGGCGGCCTCGTGGTCAGCCGGCGCGGTGGCAACGGGGGGTACCGGCTGGCGAGGCCCGCGGAGTCCATCAGCATCGCGGACGTCATACGCGTCGTGGAGGGGCCGCTCGTCTCGGTACGGGGTGTCCGCCCACCGGACCTGTCGTACACCGGCGCCGCCGTGTCGCTGCTGCCCCTGTGGGTCGCGCTGCGGTCCAATGTGCGCGAGATCCTCGAAGGTGTGTCGCTCGCCGATGTCGCGGCGGCCGAACTCCCCACCGGCGTAACCGAATTGGCCAGCGCGCCGGACGCCTGGACGAACCCCTGAACCGCTCCTGAGGCGCCCCCGAAGTCCCTTCGATCTCACCAGACGAGACCATGCCGTCCACCATATGAACACCCTCTTGGGGTGTTCGCCGCCTTCTGCCACGATCCCTATCAACCAGGTAGGAGAACTAGGGATCTGCGGGGGTGGCCGACGTGCGCATGCGAATGTCCGACCGTGCTGTCCGCGTGTCGCTCCTCCTGACCTCGCGCCGTCACATCGACCTCGGCCGTCACTCCAGCGCCATCTGTCGCACCGCCTGAGGCACCGTCCACACCACGGGCCGCTCCGCCCACCCCTTGAGATCACTCACCACGTGCAGCCGTGCCCGTACACGCCTGTACGCACCTTCCTGATCACCCAGCTTCCGAGAGGACACCTCCGTGTCTGCCGCCAGACCGCTCACCACCCTGCGCAACGTCGCCGTCATCGCGGCGCTCCCCCTTCTGCTCGCTTCGTGCGGCTACGGCTCCGAGACCACGACGACCGACGAGAAGAAGGTGGCCGCCGAGGGCGCGAAGCTCTCCGCGGACACGGTCCGGCTCGGCTACTTCCCGAACCTGACCCACGCCACCGCCCTGGTGGGCGACCAGGAAGGCATCCTCCAGAAGGAGCTCGGCGGCACCCAGCTGAAGGTCTCCACCTTCAACGCGGGCCCCTCCGAGATCGAGGCCCTGAACGCCGACTCCATCGACATCGGCTTCATCGGCCCCTCCCCCGCCATCAACGGCTACACCAAGTCCAAGGGCAAGAACCTCCGCATCATCGCCGGCTCCGCCTCCGGTGGCGTGAAGCTGGTCGTCAACCCGGCCAAGATCAAGACCCTGGACGACATCAAGGGCAAGCGGATCGCGACCCCGCAGCTCGGCAACACCCAGGACGTCGCCTTCCTCAACTGGATCTCCGAGAAGGGCTGGAAGGTCGACGCCCAGAGCGGCAAGGGCGACGTCTCCGTCCTGCGCACGGACAACAAGGTGACCCCGGACGCCTACAAGTCCGGCTCCATCGACGGCGCCTGGGTCCCCGAGCCGACCGCCTCCAAGCTGGTCAGCGAGGGCGCCAAGGTCCTCCTCGACGAGTCGACCCTGTGGCCCGACAAGAAGTTCGTGATCACGAACATCATCGTGTCCCAGAAGTTCCTCACCGAGCACCCCGACGTCGTCGAGGCCGTCCTGCGGGGATCCACCAAGACCAACGAGTGGATCAACGCCAACCCGGACAAGGCCAAGGCCTCGGCCAACGCCAAGCTCAAGGAGCACACGGGCAAGCCGCTCGGCGCCCAGGTCATCGACTCCGCCTGGCCGTCCATCCAGTTCACCGATGACCCGCTGGCCACGACGCTCCAGGCCCAGGCCGACCACGCCGTCAAGGCCGGACTCCTCAAGCAGCCCAACCTCGACGGCATCTACGACCTGCGCCCCCTGAACAAGATCCTCAAGGCCGCGGGCAAGCCCGAGATCGGTGATGCCGGGCTCGGCACCAAGTAGGTCGTCGAGGTAGCTCGACGGAGATCGCCGTAGGTCGATCATCCAGGACCCTGTGCGCCACACGGAAACCTTTCCGTGTGGCGCACCAGTCGTTTTCGGCCTTCCTCGCGGGCTTCACTGGCCTGGAAGGAGTGGCCGAGCGGCTGGGGAGACATGGACCTGAACACCGTGAACGACGTGCGCGACGCCCGGCGCCGTGAGCCCTGGCGGGCGGGCGACGCATGGCTGGGCGGGGGTACGTATCTGTTCTCCGAGCCGCAGCCGCACCTGCGCCGCCTCGTCGATCTGAGCCGCATGGGCTGGGAGCCGCTCACGCTCAGGACGGACGGCTCGCTGGAGATCGCGGCCACCTGCACGATCGCCCAACTCTCCCGGTTCGGCCGGTCGTTCGGCGCCCGGGCGGCTCCGCTGATCGAGCAGTGCTGCCGGGCGTTCCTCGCCTCGTTCAAGATCTGGAACATGGCGACCGTCGGCGGGAACCTGTGCAACGCGCTGCCGGCCGGGCCGATGATCTCGCTGACCGCCGCCCTCGACGGGGAGTGCCTGCTCCAGTCGCAGGCCGGGACGGTGCGCCGGGTGAAGGTCGCGGACTTCGTCACCGGCGCGGGCCGCAAGGACCTCGCCGAGGGCGAGCTGCTGCGCTCGGTCACCCTGCCGGCCCGGGCGCTCGCCTCCCGTACGGCGTACCGACAGGCCTCGCTCTACGGGCTCGGCCGCTCGGGCGCCCTGGCCATCGGGGCGCTCGACCCGGTGGACGGCTCGCTGGCGGTGACGATCAGCGCGGCGACCGTACGGCCGTTCCGCCTCTGGTTCCCGCTGCCGCCTGACCGGGAGGAGCTGCGCCGGGCGGTCGAGGCCGCCGTCGGCGCGGACGACTGGTTCGACGACATCCACGGCCTGCCCGAGTGGCGGCGGCACATGGGTTTCCGCCTCGCCGAGGAGGTCCGCCGCGAACTGGCGGCCCCGGCCATCGCGACGACCGGCGCCCCGACCACCGCACCGCCGCTCCCGGAGGGGGACCGATGACGTACGAGATCGAGATCAACCGGCGCACCTTCGACGAGGCGCCCCGCGCCGGCCAGTGCCTGCGCACCTACCTCCGCGAGCGCGGCTGGTTCGGGGTGAAGAAGGGGTGCGACGCGGGCGACTGCGGCGCGTGCACGGTCCACGTCGACGGGGAGCCCGTGCACAGCTGCCTCTACCCCGCCGTGCGGGCCGAGGGCCGCTCCGTCACCACCGTCGAGGGCCTCGCCTCCCCCGAGGGTGAACTCCACCCGGTGCAGCGGAAGTTCCTCGACGCGCAGGGCTTCCAGTGCGGGTTCTGCACCGCCGGGTTCCTGATGACGACCGCCGCCCTGGACGAGGAGCAGCTGACCGACCTGCCCCGCGCTTTCAAGGGCAACATCTGCCGCTGCACGGGCTATCGGGCCATCGAGGACGCCGTGCGCGGTGTGCGGCACACCGAACGCCCGTGCGCGGGGAAGGCGGTGGGGAAGAACCTCGGCGCACCCGCCGGGCCGCTCGTCGTCACCGGCACCGCCCGCTACACCTTCGACGTCGAGGTCCCCGGGCTGCTGCACATGAAGCTGCTGCGCTCCCCGCACCCGCACGCCCGGATCGTCTCGATCGACACCGCCGCGGCGCTGCGCGTCCCGGGTGTCCACGCCGTCCTCACCCACGAGGACGCCCCGGCCACCCTGTACTCCAGCGCCCGGCACGAGCACCCCACCGAGGACCCCGACGACACCCGGGTCCTCGACGACACCGTGCGGTTCGTCGGGCAGCGGGTCGCGGCCGTCGTCGCCGACAGTGAGCAGGCAGCCGAGGAGGGGTGCCGGCGGATCGAGGTGGTGTACGAGCAACTCCCGTACGTCACCGACCCCGAGGCCGCGATGGCGCCCGGCGCGCCCGCGCTCCACGGTGACAAGGGGCCCGAGGCGCGGATCGCGCGGGCCGCCGAGAACGTGGCGGGCGAGGTGCACGGCGAGATCGGCGACGTCGTGACGGGGTTCGCGGAGGCGGACGTCGTGTACGAGGAGGCCTTCCGCACCCAGCGCGTCCAGCACGCCAGCCTCGAGACCCACGGCTGTGTCGCGTACTTCGAGCCGAAGGAGGACGGCACGGGTGAGCGGCTCACCGTCCGTTCCTCCACCCAGACCCCGTTCCTGACGCGGCGCGCCCTCTGCGCCCTGTACGGCCTGCCCGAGGACGAGGTCCGGGTCGTCGCGGGCCGGGTGGGCGGCGGCTTCGGCGGCAAGCAGGAGATGCTGACGGAGGACATCGTCACGCTGGCCGCGCTGAAGCTGCGCCGGCCGGTGAAGCTGGAGTACACCCGGGCCGAGCAGTTCTACGGCGCGAGCACGCGCCACCCCTTCACCATCCGTATCAAGGTCGGGGCGCGCGCCGACGGCACGCTGACCGCCGTGCAGATGCGGGTCGTGTCCAACACGGGCGCGTACGGCAACCACGGTCCTGCCGTCATGTTCCACAGCGTGGGCGAGTCGTTCGCCGTCTACCGCGCCCCGCACAAGAAGGTCGACGCGTTCTCCGTGTACACGAACGTGGTCCCGGCGGGCGCCTTCCGCGGGTACGGCCTCGGCCAGGTCACGTTCGCCGTGGAGTCGGCGATGGACGAGCTGGCCCGGCTGCTCGGCATGGACCCGCTGGCCTTCAGGGAGAAGAACATCATCGGCCCCGGGGAGGCCATGCACAGCCCGATCGGCGAGGAGGAGGACCTGCACATCGCCTCGTACGGACTCGACCAGTGCCTGGCGGTGGTCCGCAAGGCCCTCGCCGAGGACACCAGCCACCGCGACGCGCCCGAGGGCTGGCTCGTCGGCCAGGGCACGGCCATGGCGATGATCGCGACCGGTCCTCCGGGCGGCCACTACGCCGACGCCCGCGTCTCCCTGCTCGCGGACGGTACGTACGACATCGCCGTCGGCACCGCCGAGTTCGGCAACGGCACGACCACCGTCCACAAGCAGATCACCGCGGGGGCGCTGAACACCACCGAGGACCGCATCGCGATCCGGCAGTCCGACACCGACGTCGTACGGCACGACACGGGCGCCTTCGGCTCGGCCGGCACCGTCGTCGCCGGCAAGGCGGTCCTGCTGGCCGCGACCTCGCTCGCCGAACGGTTGCGGACGTTCGCCGCCCGGCACACGGGCGTGGCCCGGCACCTGTGCGTGCTCGGGGCCGAGGCCTTCGACTGCGCGGGCCGGACGGTGACCCTCAAGGAGCTGTACGAGGCGGCGCACGCGAGCGGCGCCGTCGAGGAGATCCGGGCGGACGGCCACTGGGGCGGGTCCCCGCGGTCGGTCGCGTTCAACGCCCAGTGGTTCCGGATCGCCGTCGACCCGGACACGGGCGAGATCCGCATCCTGCGCAGCGTCCACTCCGCCGACGCGGGCAAGGTGATGAACCCGATGCAGTGCCGGGGCCAAGTCGAGGGCGGTGTCGCCCAGGCGCTGGGCGCGACCCTCTTCGAGAACGTCCGGGTCGACGAGCGGGGCGAGGTGACCACGGCCACGTTCCGCCGGTACCGGCTGCCGCAGTACGCCGACGTCCCGCGCACCGAGGTGCACTTCACCGAGACGACGGACGCGATCGGCCCGCTCGGCGCCAAGTCGATGAGCGAGAGCCCGTTCAATCCGGTCGCCCCCGCCTTCGCCAACGCGCTGCGCGACGCCACCGGCATCCGCTTCACCGAGATGCCGGTCACCCGCGACCGCGTGTGGCGGGCGATCCACCACCGGCGCCTTGGCACATGAACCTGGAAGGTGCGTAGGTTGGACGACGCCGACCTCGACGAGGCGGGCACCCAGCTCGTCGTCCCGTCCGACCGCTGCGGCGCGCGGTACGTGAGCGCCGTGAAGCGGATCTGGGTCGGCACGTGCCGACCGCCGGCCGACATGGAGACCTGAACCGCTCTACGGTGTCGCCCATGCAGTCCTACACCATCGGGCAGGCAGCCCGTCTTCTGGGCGTGAGCCCCGACACCGCGCGACGCTGGGCCGATGCCGGCCGCGTTCCGACCCTCCGCGACGACAGCGGCCGCCGGCTGATCGACGGCCGCGACCTGGCCGCCTTCTCCGTGGAGCTCGCCCAGGGCGGGGGCGAGGACGACGCGTCCTACACCTCCGCCCGCAACGCCTTCCCCGGCATCGTCACGGCGATCAAGCTCGGCGACATCGCGGCCCAGGTCACCATCCAGGCCGGCCCGCACCGGCTGGTCTCCCTCCTCACCCGCGAGGCCGTGGAAGAGCTGGGCCTCGAAGTCGGCATGCAGGCCACCGCCCGCGTGAAGTCGACCAGCGTGCACATCGACCGCACCTGAGACCCGCCGCTCCCCTGGCCACTGGCGCCCATGGCACTGAGTGTGTTTTGCTGAGGGTACTCAGTGCCACAAGCCTTAGGGGAGCTCACCATCATGGGCAAGGACTTCGACCTGTATCGCCTGTCGGAGGAGCACGAGATGCTCCGGGAGACGGTCCGCGCGCTGGCGGAGGCGAAGATCACGCCGTTCGCGGCCGCGGTCGACGAGGAGGCCCGGTTCCCGCGCGAGGCGCTGGAGGCCCTCGTCGCGGCGGACCTGCACGCGGTGCACGTGCCGGAGACGTACGGCGGCGCGGGCGCGGACGCGCTGGCGACGGTGATCGTGATCGAGGAGGTCGCCCGCGCGTGCGGCTCGTCCTCGCTGATCCCCGCGGTCAACAAGCTGGGCTCCCTGCCGGTGATCCTGTCGGGCTCGGAGGAGCTCAAGAAGACCTACCTCGGCCCGCTGGCGCGCGGCGAGGCGATGTTCTCCTACTGCCTGTCGGAGCCGGACGCCGGCTCGGACGCGGCCGGCATGAAGACCCGCGCGGTCCGTGACGGCGACACCTGGGTCCTCAACGGCGTGAAGCGCTGGATCACCAACGCCGGCGAGTCGGAGTTCTACACGGTGATGGCCGTCACCGACCCCGAGAAGCGCTCCAAGGGCATCTCCGCGTTCGTGGTGGAGAAGGGCGACGAGGGCGTCTCCTTCGGCGCGCCCGAGAAGAAGCTCGGCATCAAGGGCTCCCCGACCCGCGAGGTCTACCTCGACAACGTCCGCATCCCCGCCTCGCGGATGATCGGCGCTGAGGGCACCGGGTTCGCCACCGCGATGAAGACCCTGGACCACACCCGTATCACCATCGCCGCGCAGGCCCTCGGCATCGCGCAGGGCGCGCTGGACTACGCCAAGGGCTACGTCCAGGAGCGCAAGCAGTTCGGCAAGCCGATCGCCGACTTCCAGGGCGTGCAGTTCATGCTCGCGGACATGGCGATGAAGCTCGAGGCCGCCCGCCAGCTCACCTACGCCGCCGCCGCGAAGAGCGAGCGGGTGGAGGGCGACCTGACGTTCTTCGGCGCGGCCGCGAAGTGCTTCGCCTCCGACGTCGCGATGGAGGTCACCACCGACGCCGTCCAGCTCCTCGGCGGCTACGGCTACACCCGTGACTACCCGGTCGAGCGCATGATGCGCGACGCCAAGATCACCCAGATCTACGAGGGCACCAACCAGGTCCAGCGCATCGTCATGGCCCGCAACCTCCCGTAAGCACCCGCCACTTGAAAGGAGCCAGGCCGTGACCCTGAGGATCGCTGTCTGTGTGAAGTACGTTCCCGACGCGACCGGTGACCGCGGTTTCGCCGACGACCTGACGGTCGACCGCGACGAGGTCGACGGGCTGCTGTCGGAGCTCGACGAGTACGCGGTCGAGCAGGCGCTGCGCATCTCGGAGGAGTCCGACGACGCCGAGGTCACCGTCGTCACCGTCGGCCCGGACGACGCCAAGGACGCGCTGCGCAAGGCGCTGTCGATGGGCGCCGACAAGGCCGTCCACGTCAACGACGACGACATCCACGGCACCGACGTCATCGGCACCTCCGCCATCCTCGCCAAGGCCCTGGAGAAGACCGGTTTCGACCTGGTCATCTGCGGCATGGCGTCGACGGACGGCACGATGGGCGTGCTGCCGGCGCTGCTCGCCGAGCGGCTGAGCCTGCCCCAGGTCACCCTGCTCTCCGAGGTCTCGGTAGAAGGCGGACTTGTCAAGGGCCGCCGGGACGGCGACGCCGCCACCGAGCTCCTCGAGGCCCCGCTGCCCGCCGTCGTCTCGGTCACCGACCAGTCCGGCGAGGCCCGTTACCCCTCCTTCAAGGGGATCATGGCCGCCAAGAAGAAGCCGGTCGAGGAGCTGGACCTGGACGACCTCGGCATCGACGCCGACGAGGTCGGCCTCGCCGGGTCCTGGACCCTGGTCGAGTCGGCCGCGGCGCGCCCGGCGCGTACCGCGGGCACGATCGTCACCGACGAGGGCGACGGCGGCAAGCAGCTCGCCGCGTTCCTCGCCACCCAGAAGTTCATCTGATCCACCGTCACTATCGTTCAGGAGCAAGGAATCATGGCTGAGATCCTGGTTCTCGTGGACCACGCCGACGGTGCGGTCCGCAAGCCGGCGCTCGAACTGCTCACGCTGGCCCGCCGGATCGGCGAGCCGACGGCCGTCGTGCTCGGCGCCGGCGAGGCCGCCGCGTCGATCGCCGCCACCGCCGGCGAGTACGGCGCCGCGACCGTGTACGTCGCGGACGGCGCGGAGTTCACCGATCAGCTCGTCGTGCCGAAGGTCGACGCGCTCACGCAGCTCGCGAAGGACAAGGGCGTCGCCGCCGTCCTCGTGACCTCCTCGGGCGAGGGCAAGGAGATCGCCGCGCGCGTCGCCCTGCGCCTCGGCTCGGGTCTGATCACCGACGCCGTGGAGCTGGAGGCCGGTGACGAGGGCCCGGTCGCGACCCAGTCCGTCTTCGCCGCCTCGTACTCGGTGAAGTCGCGGGTCTCGCACGGCGTGCCGGTCATCACCGTCAAGCCCAACTCCGCCGCCCCGGAGGCCGCCCCGGCCGCCGGTACGGTCGAGAACGTCACCGTCGCCTTCACCGGCAACGCCGCCACGGTCGTCTCGCGCACCCCGCGCGTCTCCACCGGCCGCCCCGAGCTGACCGAGTCCGCGATCGTGGTCTCCGGCGGTCGCGGTGTCGGCGCGGCCGAGGGCTTCGCGGTCGTCGAGAAGCTCGCGGACTCCCTCGGTGCGGCGGTCGGCGCCTCGCGCGCCGCGGTCGACGCCGGCTGGTACCCGCACTCCAACCAGGTGGGCCAGACCGGCAAGCAGGTCTCGCCGCAGCTGTACATCGCGGCGGGCATCTCCGGCGCGATCCAGCACCGGGCGGGCATGCAGACCTCGAAGACGATCGTGGCCGTCAACAAGGACGCGGAGGCCCCGATCTTCGATCTGGTGGACTACGGCGTGGTCGGCGACCTCTTCGAGGTCCTGCCGCAGCTGACCGACGAGATCGGCGCGCGCTAGCGGCACCAGGGGCACTCCCCCGTCGAACGGAAGCGGCCCGGGGGCCGGGGGGGCCCCGCGCCCCGGGCCGGGGGGTGGGGGGGGCCG